>NZ_JBSHDU010000038.1:0-82298 GCF_053616475.1 Streptomyces sp. NPDC055815
CATCGTGTACCGGGCCCCGCGGCGTTCCCGTGCCCCACTCCCCCGGAGAGGCTCCGGAAGGCAGCGGGGCACGGCTCGGGTCAGGGCGTCAGGGGCGGGCGGGGCTCGTCGGCCCGGCGCGGGCCCTGGGGCGCGTCCTCGCGGATGACCTCACCCTGGACCACCTTCCCGTCCGGCCGGTGGATACGGGCCTGCTGGAAGGCGTCCTGGAGGCTGCCGGGAGGCGCGGCGCTCATCCGGCGCTCGACGGCCTTCTCCGCGTACCGTCCGAGGAACGAGCGGACCTGCGGGATCAACAGGAGCAGACCGGCCGCGCCCGAGAGGAGGCCGGGGATCATCAGGAGCAGGCCGCCGAGCATCAGGAAGCCGTTGCGGTCGTCCGCGCCGGCCCGGTCGGCGGGCGAGGGCGCCACACCACTCCGCGCGGCCGCCTGGGCCTGCTGGAACGTCGAGGTGAGGTTGCGGAAGGCACGGCGGCCCGCCCGCTTCACGACGGCGGCGCCGAGCACGGCGCCGCCGACGAGCAGGGCGAGGACGGTCAGTCCGCCCGCCGCGTTCGCCACCACCGTGAGCAGCCAGATCTCCAGGACCAGCCAGGCGGCGACGCCGAGCGGAAGGAACGTACGCGCGCGTGAGCGCTTCGGGGCGAGGGGAGGCGGTGCGCCGGTCGTCATGGTCCCCAGTGTGCCTGGCGCCCCGCCGGAACGTCGTAAAGGAAGGATCAGTACGGAGCCCGCCCGACGGGGGTCAGGAGGACTTGCGGCCGAGCAGCTTGCCGACCTTCTCCGCCCGCGCCGTCAGACCCCAGCCGGTGACCCGCCACAGCGCCTCGACGACGATGTTGCGGCTCATCTTCGAGTCGCCGATCTCGCGCTCGACGAAGGTGATCGGGACCTCGACGACGTGGAAGCCGGCGGCGACCGCACGGCGCGCCAGGTCGACCTGGAAGCAGTAGCCGGCCGAGGCCACGTCCTCCAGGCCCAGGCCCTCCAGGGTTTCCTTGCGGAAGGCCCGGTAGCCGCCGGTGACGTCGCGGATCGGCACGTCGAGCATCACGCGCGAGTAGAGGCTGCCGCCCCGGGAGATGAACTCGCGGGACTTCGGCCAGTTCACGATCCGGCCGCCCGGCACCCAGCGGGAGCCGAGGACCAGGTCCGCGCCCTTGAGGGCGGTGAGCAGCCGCGGAAGCTCCTCGGGCTGGTGGGAGCCGTCGGCGTCCATCTCGACGAGCACGCCGTAGCCCTGCTCGATGCCCCACCGGAAGCCGGCGAGGTAGGCGGCGCCGAGCCCCTCCTTGCCCTTGCGGTGCAGGACGTGCACATGGTCGTCCTCGGACGCGATCTCGTCCGCGAACTTGCCCGTGCCGTCGGGGCTGTTGTCGTCGGCGACGAGAATGTGCGCCTCGGGTACGGCTTCCCGCACCCGCGCGACGATCGGCTTGATGTTCTCCGCCTCGTTGTAGGTCGGAATGATCACCAAGGCCTTGCCGAGCGGGCCGTAACGCCTCTGGCCACCGTCGTTCACTACTGCCCCTTCGGATACATACGCAGGCCCCCACCATAGCGAGGTCCCCGGAGTGGTCCGGCGCGGCGGGTCGGGTGGGACGGGTGACGTGGGGGTCTCACGGAACGTGTTCCTCGGGTGACGTGCGGTGCGGGGCCCGGCGTCCTTCGGTCCGACCTGGGATCCGCTGGCTGCGGGTCGACCGAGAGCCGTTGTCTACTGAACGTCCGGGCCCCACCCGGGTCGCACCTTCCGCCGGAGAAACCTTCCCGCGCGGCCGAGGCGCGGGCGGCGTTCGGCTACGGCGTGGGGGTGCGGTCCGGTCGGACGTCCTGTGGTGGACGCCGTGAACCTACCCGTCCCCGACGGGCGACTGTCAACACCCGCTTGACCTGCGGAGACTCCACAAAGGCCCAGGCCGGAGGGGAAGATCCGCAGGTCGGGGACAAGCGTCCGGGACCGTGCTCCGGGGTACGAAATGTCCCCACATCACTCGTTCGGCCGTACGAACACCGTCTGCCCGTACACCACCGTGCGCAGGCAGACCGGGAGTTCGACCCCGGGCGACAGATCGGGCAGACCGGGCGTTCCGGACCGGGGGTCGGTGGACCAGCGGGCGACCCGGTCGTCGGGCGCCTGGACGACGAGCTCCTCGGTGCGCCAGACCGCGTAGTCGGCGGGGGCGCCGGGGACCAGCGTCCCCGCGTCGTCCCGCCCCACGGCCCGCCAGCCGCCCCGGGTGTGGGCGGTGAAGGCGGCGCGGGCGGAGATCCGGTGCTCGGGGGTCCGGTGGAAGGCGGCGGCCCGGACGGTGCCCCAGGGGTCGAGCGGGGTGACCGGGCTGTCGGAGCCGAAGGCCAGCGGCACGCCGGCGCGCAGGAGGGCCGCGTACGGATTGAGGGTGCGGGCCCGCTCGACGCCGAGCCGGTCGGCGTACATGCCCTCCTCGCCGCCCCAGAGGGCGTCGAAGGCGGGCTGGACGGAGGCGGTGAGGCCCAGCTCGGCGAAGGCGGCGATGGTCTCGGGGGTGAGCATCTCGACGTGCTCGACGCGGTGCCGGGCGGCGCGGATCCGCGCCAGGCCCAGCTTGTCGGCGGCGGCCCTGACGCCCTCGACGACGGCGGACACGGCGGCGTCCCCGATGGCGTGGAATCCGGCCTGGAGGCCCGCCTCGGTGCAGGCGACGACGTGCAGGGCGATGGTGGCCGCGTCCAGGTGGGCGGAGCCGCGGTGCCCGGCGTTGTCGGTGTACGGCTCGTGGAGGCAGGCCGTGTGGGAGCCGAGGGAGCCGTCGGCGAAGAGGTCGCCGGCCGCGCCGAGGGCGCCCAGGGCCCGCGCCCGCTCGACGTCGAGGTCGGCCCAGTAGCCGACGACCCGGGGCCCGGCCTCCTCGCGTGCGAGGTCCAGAAGGCCGGTGAAGTCCTCCTCGGAGGAGATCCGCGGACCGCCGCACTCATGGAGGGTGCCGATGCCGAGGGAGGCCGCCTTCTGGCGGGCGGCTCGCTGGGCCTCGGTGCGCTGCTGCGGCGACACGGCGCCGAAGGCGGCCGCGCGCACGGCGTGGTGGGCGTCGCCGGTGAGCGGCCGCTGCCCGTCGTGGAAGCCGTCCAGGTCGCGGATGCCGGGCACGAGGTCGAGGAGGGCGGTGGTGACGACGGCCGAGTGGACGTCGATCCGGGTCAGGTAGAGCGGGCGGCCGCCGGTGAGCTCGTCGAGCTCGGCGCGGGTGAGCGGGCGGTGCTCGGGCCAGCGGGAGGCGTCCCAGCCGTGGCCGATGAGGATGCGGTCCTCGGGGCGGGCGGCGGCATGGGCCCTGATCAGCTCGGCGGCCTCGGCGAGCGAGGCGGCGGCGGACAGGTCGAGCCCGGTGAGGGCGAAGCCGGTGGCCGTGGTGTGCACGTGCGCGTCGACGAACGCCGGGGTGACGAGCGCGCCCTCCAGGTCGACGACCTCGTCCACGCCGGACGTGAAGGCGTCGGCCGCGCCCTCCGAGCCCACCCAGGCGACGTGACCGCGCTCCACCACCATGGCGGTGGCGAAGGGATCGGCGGGGCTGTGGACTTCTCCACCGCGCAGCAGCACGGTGCGGTGTTCGCCGGAGGACATGCTTTCACTCATGCCCACCAGGCTAGGGCCTGGCCGGCGGGTCAGGGTCGGGTGGGTCGCGGCGTCTGGTGCGGTGCA
The DNA here is from genome assembly GCF_053616475.1 of Streptomyces sp. NPDC055815. Classification (NCBI taxonomy): domain Bacteria; kingdom Bacillati; phylum Actinomycetota; class Actinomycetes; order Kitasatosporales; family Streptomycetaceae; genus Streptomyces; species Streptomyces sp. NPDC055815. The sequence continues at coordinate 3,688 of NZ_JBSHDU010000038.1, forward strand.
TCGCAAGGCGCCGGGGCGTCCTCGTAGCGGAGCTACCAGGATGTTTCGGCAACGCGGCGAGGCGCCGTGCCAGGCGCCGCGACCCCGGCCATGACCCGCCGGCCTGGCCCTAGGACCTGCCAGGACCCGGTTTGTCCGGCAGGTCCCCCCGGTCGCGTCAGATGCGCGGTGGTCTGGCCTCGTACGGCGTGGACAGGACGACGGTCGTGCGGCTGGAGACGCCGGCCTGGGAGCGGATGCGGCTCAGCAGGTGCTCCAGCTCCAGCGGGGTGGCGACGCGGACCTTGAGGATGTAGTTCTCGTCGCCCGCGACGCTGTGGCAGGCCTCGATCTCGGGGATGTCGGCGAGCCGGTCGGGGGTGTCGTCCGGGGCGCTGGGGTCGAAGGGTTTGACCGAGATGAACGCGGTGAGCGGCAGACCCACGGCCTCCGGGTCGACGACGGCGGCATAGCCGCGGATGACACCGCGCTGCTCCAGGCGGCGGACGCGCTGATGCACCGCCGACGTGGACAGGCCGGTGGCCTTGCCCAGGTCGGTGTAGCTCATGCGCCCGTCCTTGACGAGCAACTCCACGATCTGACGATCCAGCTCCTCCATGCGGTGACCCTATGACCCCGGAGGGAATCGGGCACAGCCGGGGGCGGCCCGTAAAGGGCGCTATGGGCTGTCACGGGGCACCTGCGACAGGCATGTGACGAACGCCACAGGTTTGCACCTGCTCCGAAGTCTCGCCTCACGGTTATGCGGAGTTGCGCATGGGAAGTGCTTGCTGTGGTCGAGGCCGCACAGATCCGGCCGACCCAGCCGAGGGGGAGAATCCCAATGCAGGAGCCTGTTGAATCGGTCGACACGTCCGACGAGCTCGACGCGTACGACACCTTTGAGATGTTCCGGGTCGTCTGCCCGGAGTGCGTGCAGCCCATCGCGCTGCTCGCGGACGAGGACGCGCTGCCGGAGCACGCCCTCTGCCCGACGCCGTGGAACCCCTTCGTGCTGACGGTCTGCCCGGGCACGGGCCTCGCGGCTTCCGCGGCCCGCCCCGCCGACGACGGCCTGGGCGTCCAGGAGCAGGACACCGCGCTGCTCCTGACGCTCCCCCAGGGCCTCGACTGGCGCACGCAGCCCTTCTCGCACGTCGGCGGTCCGGGCTCGCGTCCGATCCGGGTGCCGCAGATGCGGCGCGCGGCCTGAGCCTTCCGGCTACCAGTAGCTTCCCCGCACCATCGCCGCGAGCGTGGCGTGGTGCAGGATCAGGCCGTCCGGGTCACCGGGCACCTCGACCTCGCCGAAGTGGGCCTGGCGGTACGCGATCCTGAGCATCACGATCGCGTGCCGCAGCGCCGCGTAGAGCGTGTGGAACTCCATGTCGCGCGGGGTGTGCCCGGTCAGTTCCGCGTACCGCCGCTCGACCGCGTCGCGCCGCAGGAAGTCCGGGAGGCCGGGCTGTCCGAAGCCGACGGTCAGGTCCTGGAAGAAGCGGTGCAGATACACGGCCCAGCCGAGGTCGACCTCACGGGGGACGTACGACGCCATCTCCCAGTCGAGGACGGCGGCGGGCGTGAACCCGTCGTAGACGATGTTCCCGATGCGCGCGTCTCCCCAGCCGAGGACGGCGGGGCCCTCGTCGGCCGGCCAGTGCTCCTCCAGCCAGTCGAAGGCCGACTCGATGAGCGGTGAGGTCGCGAGCCCCTCCACCACCCAGGCGTAGTAGGCCCGTTGGGCGTCGACGTGACGGCGCAGCGGGCTTCCGGCGCCTTCGGGCAGCAGGAACTCGGCCTCCTTCGCCGGGAACTGGTCGTGCAGCCTGGCCAGTACGGAGACGGATTCGGCCTCCAGGTGGGCGCGTTCGGCGTCGCCGGCGGCGTGCAGCCAGTTCCCCTCGTACGTGTAGGGCATGACGTCCGGCGGGACGCGGCCCTCGGCGCGGGCCATCACGAAGAAGGGCGCGCCGAGCGGTTCCGGGTCCTCCTCCAGCCAGAGCACGCGCGGCACGGGCACGTCGGTGTGCTCGCCGACGAGGCGCATGACGCGGTGCTGGCGCGCCATGTCGTAGACGGGGAAGACGGTGTACGCGGCGGGGTCGGCGGCCAGCCGCAGGGCGCAGCCGCGTACGGGGGCGTCCGGGTGGTCGAGGTCGAAGAGCAGGGTCTCGCTGGACATGCCGTTGGAGCCCGGGACGGCGAGGCCGTCGACCCGGGCGCCGGGCAGGTGCCGGTCCAGCCAGGCGGTGAGCCGCCGGCCGAGCTCCTCGGGGTCGCGGGTGGTGGTGCGGGGGCGCGGGGCGGTGGCCAAGGAACGCTCCTCAGGGGGCTGTCGAGGTGTGGTCGGCGAAGCCGCTGGGGTCGTGGCGGCCGAAGGAGCCGTGCTCGAAGATGCCGTAGCCGGTGCGGCCGTCGAGGGTGAAGCGGGCGGCGTGGTCGGTGACGCCGTAGGCGGCCATGGGGTGGGCGGCCGGGTCGGAGAGGTCGTAGACGCGGCGGTCGGTCCAGCCGCGGCCCTGCCAGGTGCCGTGCTGCCAGTCGGTGGCGGGCGGGTAGCCGGCGCCGACGGCGAGCGGGGAGGAGGCGAGGATCTCGACGCCGATCTCCAGGGGCTTTCCGGCCTGGTCGGTGAGATGGACCGTGGCCCGTTCGGGGTCGCGGGTGCCGGGCCGGTACGTGATCTCGGTGCGGGGCCAGCCGAGTTGGGTGTCGCGGCGGCCGTTGCGCACGAGCAGCGCCTCGTTGAGGGTGCGGTAGCCGTCGGCGTCCTCCTGGGCGATGACCATGAGGAAGCGGTCCTCGAAGCGCATCGGGATCCAGAGCCAGTGGAAGCCCTCGGGGCGGAACTCGGCGGCGCGGCCGGGTTCCTCGCCGGGGATCGGGCGGACGCCCCAACTGCGGTCGCGGGTGCCGGTCCACTCCCCCGCCGTGACGGTGAACTCCTCGCCGCCGGCCCTGAGGGTGCCCGTGCAGTGCCCGGCCTGGACGAAGCGGCGGCCTTCGAGGGTGAGCCTGCCCCCGTGGCGCTGGGTGTGGTGGGGCTCCCAGACGGCGGGGAAGTCGCCGGTCCAGTCGAGGTCGAAGGAGAGCCCGTCGGGGTCGTCGGGGTCGGCCGCGCAGTGCAGGGAGAGCCGCTTGAGGGGTTCGTCGACGGTGATGGTCAGCGGGCCGACGGAGAGGTGCATCCGGTCGTCGCCGAGGGCGTCGGAGGCGCGGACGGCGTGCAGCCGGTCGCCGGTGCGCAGGGTGGCGTAGGCATCGACGACCCCGGCGTTGGGATAGACCCCGAGACCGGCGATGAGCAGGGCCCGGCCGCTGTGGTCGAAGACGTGGAAGATGCACCGGTCGTAGGCGTTGCGGTCGCCGCTGACGTGGTGCTTCATCGAGAGCGGTGCCTGGTGCACGGGGTATTCGTCGAGCGCGACGGGCCGGTCGTCGTCCACGGCTGACCTCCTGAGCGGCGAGTGGGATCTGACGGTACGTCAGCTCTTGCCCGGGGGGCCAGAGTCGTGCACCGGGTACCGGGCGAACTGCCGCTCGAATCCGCTCGGCGGTGACCCCGGAAGCCGGGGCGCGTTGGTCCGGTCATGACCACGCTGTACACCCCTCCCAGCGGTTACGGTCGGCACCGGCAGGCCGAACCGCGCGGTGAAGAATCGGTTCGCCAGGCGCCGTCGACGGCGTCGGCGGAGGTGCCCGCACCGGCCCCCGTACCCGTGCCGGCTCAGGGGCAGGCCCAGCCGCAGATCAAGCCCCCCGCCCCGGACCACCCGCCCATCTACCGGGACGTGCTCACCCTCTGGGCCAGCCAGGGCCGCACCCTGCCCGGCCACCGCGACCAGGAGTGGGCGCGGCTCGCCGCCGGACCGGTCTGGGCGGACCGCACCGTGCGCGTCAGCGGGACTCTGGTCCGACCAGGTGACGGGCGATGACCACGCGCTGGATCTGATTGGTCCCCTCGACGATCTGGAGCATCTTCGCCTCGCGCAGATACCGCTCCACGGGGAAGTCCGCCGTGTAGCCGTAGCCGCCGAGCACCTGCACCGCGTCCGTCGTGACCTGCATGGCGGCGTCCGTGCAGAAGAGCTTGGCCATCGCCGCGCACCGGCCGAAGGCCCGCCCCTCGTCCCGGAGCCGCGCCGCCTCCAGGTACAGCGCCCGGCCCGCCTCGATCCGGGTCGCCATGTCGGCGAGCAGGAAGCGGAGCCCCTGGAAGTCGGCGATCGGCCGGCCGAACTGGCGGCGCCCCCTCGCGTACGCGACGGCCTCGTCCAGGGCCGCCTGGGCCAGGCCCACGGCGCAGGCGGCGATGCCGAGCCGCCCCGAGTCCAGGGCGTCGAGCGCGATCGCGAAGCCCTGCCCCTCCGCGCCCAGACGCCGGTCGTCGCCGACCCGCACCCCGTCGAAGTGGAGCTGCGCGGTGGGCGAGCCCTTCATGCCCATCTTCCGCTCGGGAGGGGCGGCGCTCAGCCCCGGCGCGTCCCCCGGCACCAGGAAGGCGGTGATGCCGCGCGCACCCGGGCCGCCGGTGCGGACCATGACCGTGCAGAAGTCCGCGATCCCGCCGTGGGTGATCCAGGCCTTGGTGCCGTCGACGACCCATCCGTCGCCGTCCCGGACCGCCCGGGTCCGCAGGGCCGCCGCGTCCGATCCGGCGGAAGGCTCGGAGAGGCAGTACGCGCCGAGGAGCCCGCCGCCGAGCATCGCGGGCAGGTGCGCGGCCCGCTGCTCCGGGGTGCCGAAGCCGGCGAGCGCGTGGCAGGACAGCGTGTGGACGCTCACGCCGAGCCCGACGGTGAGCCGGGCGGCGGCGAGCTCCTCCAGGACCTGGAGGTAGACCTCGTACGGCTGGCCGCCCCCGCCGTACTCGGGGTCGTACGGCAGTCCGAGCAGCCCGGAGCGGGAGAGCAGCGCGAACAACTCACGGGGGAAGCGGCCGGCGGCCTCCTCCTCCGCGGCGTGCGGGGCGATCTCCCGGCGGGCGATGTCACGCACCAGGGAGAGCAGTTCCCGGGCCTCGTCGGTGGGCAGCCGGCGCTCCACGCCGTCCGCGGTGCTGTCGGCCATGGCCGGACGCTCCTCCCTGCCGGGCGCGCGGGGCGCGACGATCGGGGGGAGTATGCCCGTTCCGTACCGACGGATCACGTGGCCGCCGGGGTTCCACACGGTTGCCGGTCGACCGGCGTCGGGTCACATGAGCCCGGCCCGGGTGACGAGGACGGCGAGCAGGACGACCAGGGTCCAGCCGAGGACGTGCTCCAGGATCTTGGGACCGTCGTCACGGGGGCCGCCGGTGCGTGCGCGGGTGAGGAGACGGGAGTGGGTGGTGGAGGTCATGCCGACCACCTTGCGCCAGGGGGGCGCGGCGGGGGTAGGACGCGGGTCACGTCTCCCGTGGCCCCGCGGTCGGCGACCGGCCAGAGCGCCGGGGTCGCCGCGGGGCGGCCCGAGGCCGTCGCGGCGTCGTCCCGGGCCGTCGGGAGGTTTCGTGCCGGCGGGGGCCGGGGAACCCCGGCGCCCGTCGGTCGGCGACCGGCCAGAGCGGGCGCCGGGGACCCCACCGGTTCAGTCCCCCACGCCCGCGTACGCCTCGAGCCAGCCGGTCGCCAGTCGGTCGCCGCGGGTGAAGACGGCCGCGCCGCGGCGGCCCGCCGAGGGGTCGGCCGGGGCGGCGGGCGGCAGGAGCAGCGTGGTCTCCTCGGCATCGGCGTGGTGCAGAGTCGTGGTCGCACCGTTCCAGAGGCGGATCACGGCTCCGGGCGGGGCCCACACGCGGACCGTGTCGTCCTGGAGGGTGAGGCGTGCGCCGGTGGCGCGTTCCGCGAGGAGGGCCCAGTAGCGGTCCGGGGGCAGGGCGCAGTCGCCCGGGGGCGTCGTGCCGTTCCAGTCGGGCGCGGCGATGCCGCGGGCCCGGGCCGCGCTCCACATGCGCGGGACGAGGCCGGGCGCGAGCGGGGCGGTGGCCATGCGCTCACACATCCAGAGGAGGCGTCCGGATCCCCGGTGGGGCCCGAGGGTGCGCCAGCGGATGCGCAGCGCGAGGTCGGCGGCGACGACGGCCACCCAGGGGTGGACGGTGCCGAGGGGGCCCTGCGCGCCGAGCCAGGCCAGATAGCGCTGGGCCTCCTCCAGGATGCCGGTCATGGATTCCACGGGGATGCCGAGGACGTAGGTGGGGCGGCCGCGGAAGAGCTGCGGCCGGGTCGCCGCGAGGAGCAGGACCGCCCGGGAAAGGTCTCCGGCCTGGGGCCGCTGCTCGTCGTCGCCCTGGGCCGGTTCCCGGGCCGGGCCAAGGCCCCAGGGGTCTTCCGGGTCGCCGTCCGTGTGCTCGAACTCGCGCAGGACCCTGCGCAGCGCCGCGCGCCCCCGCTCGGTGAACGGCGCCTGTTCGAGTACGGGGAGCCGGGTGCTGAGCAGGGAGGCGAGCAACTACTCGGCGGCGAGCGGGTCTTCGGGTAAGGGGGCCTGTCGCAGCGCCGTCGTCAGGTCGTCGGCGAGCGTGGCGTCGACCATGAAACGGCTGGTCAGCCGGCCCAGCGGGCTGGGTTCCAGGCGGTCCTCGTCGTCGGTGGGGCGCAGGCAGCCCACCGCGGCGAGGAACTGCGCCGCCTCGTGCAGCGGCTCGACGCTGTCGTGGCCCTGGTAGGCGGCGAAGGTGCCGGCCCACCAGCGCTCCGCCTCCTCCAGGGTCGCGAGCCGTTCCTGCACGGTCTCGGCGAGGAGGTGGTCGGCGAGGCGCTCGTCGAGGCGCGACCGCACGGTGTATCCGGCGGCCAACCGGGCCTGCCAGTGCGCCCGTTCCGCCGGGTCGGCGAGCAGGAAGGCCCAGCCCTCGCGCTCTCCGGCGCCGATGCGCCCGGCGCGTCCGAACATCTGCTGGACCATCGACACCTCGACGCGGTCCAGGCCGAGGGTGGTGTCGCAGACGATCACCGCCCGGGCGGGGAGGTTGACGCCGGCCGCCACGGTGGAGGTGGCGACCAGGATCTCCGCCTCGCGGGCACGGAAGGCCTGCTCGGCCTCCCGTTTGTACGGCCAGTCCCGGTAGTGCAGCCGTACCCCCGCCTTGGTGCACAGCCGCTCGACGGCTTCGGCGTCGTCGGCGTCCACACCGGCGGTGGGCACGCCCCGGTCGGCGGCCAGCGCGAGCGCCGTGGTCCGGACGCGGCGCTTGCTGCCGCAGAAGGCGAGGACGCTGCCACCGTCCCCGGTGACCTGGCGGGCGATGCGCACGGCGGCCTCGGTGCGGACGGCGGCGCGCGCCGCCCGGTCCGCCTCGTCGACCGGGGGCAGCAGGGGCAGCTGCCAGGTGAGCCGGGTGGGCCGCCAGGTGGTGCGGACCAGGCGAGCGCCCAGCCAGCGTGCGACCTCGTCCGCGTTGGCGACCGTCGCGGACAGGCCGACGATCCTGGTGCCCGCGCCGTCCTCCCGTACCCGGGCGAGCAGGGCCTCCAGGACGGCGCCGCGCGTCGGGTCGCCGAGCAGATGGATCTCGTCGACCACCAGACAGCCGACCTCCGCGAGCGCGTCGCGCAGCGAGCCCGCGCGGCAGATGGCCTCGAACTTCTCGGTGGTGGCCACCCATACGTCGGCCGACCGGATCAGCTCCGTGTCGACCGCGGCCTCACCGGTCAGGCGCACCACCCGCAGCCCGTGGCCGCGCCACAGTTCGAGCTCGCGGTCGAGTTCGTCGGTGAGCGAGCGCTGCGGCACCAGCCAGGCCGCCTTGCGTCCGCGGGCGTGCGCCTCCAGGGCGGCGACCATCCCGATCGGGGTCTTTCCCGCACCCGTCGGCGCGACCACGACGAGGTGCCCGGTCTCTTCGAGGACCACCGGGACGGCGGCGGCCTGCACCGGGTTGAACGTCGGATGCGGCAGCAGCCGGGCCCAGTCGGCCGGAACCAACTCGCCGATGGGCACGTACGCGTCGCCGTCGCCGTCCGGCAGCTCCTCCAGGGCGTCCCACTGGGCGGCGAACGCGTCCCGGGCCGCCGTCGCCCAGGGCCCGGCGGCGGGCGCCGCGCCGTCCGGACCGGCCGCGACCAGGTCCGTACGGCCGCCGGTGTCGGAGACCGTGCCGACCTGCCCGGCCTCCTCCCAGTACCGGCTGACGCGGTACGGGACCTCCCGCTCCTCCAGCCACGCCCGCAGCTTCTCGTACTCCGGGCCTTCGGGGAGGATCACCCGCACGTCCTCGGCCGCCGCGAGCGCCGCGTCGGCCGGGCGCCAGGCCGGATCGGCGGCCTTGCACCACAACAGGGCGCGCGGCTCGGTCCCGTCGGGCACGACGAGGTCGTCCGGCCACGCCGGGCCCCGGCCGGAGCGCGCCCCCGGACCCGGCTGCGCCGGAACCCTGACGATCGCGGTCACCTCGGGCGCCGGCGCGTCCACGCGCTTCGGGCGGGTCCGGGGCGCGCGCCCGGCCTGGCGGGGCACGGCGTCGGTCAGCTCGTCGTACCGCTTCACGCCGAGATCGGCGAGGGTGAAGGCGGTGGGACAGGCGGGGCAGACGAGCGCCGTGTACTGGTAGGTGCGCCCCTGGGACTCGTACGGCCGGCGCAGGGCGTGCAGTTCGCCGCCGCACGCCGGGCAGCGGCGGTCGACCATCTCCTCGTAGCTCCACCCGGGCTCCGCGAACCGCGCCGGATGCTCTCCACCCGGCGTCACTCCCCAGCGCTGCCGCGCCAGGTCGATGACGGATCCCTGCGCCTCGGCCTCGTCACTGCTCATGACCCGACTGTGACACTCCATGATCACCACGCGCAGCCGGTTCGCACGCTTTCCCCGTCGCCGGTGAGCAGGCGGTTCCGCGGGAACGCGGCCAGCAGCTCCTTGGTGTAGGGGGCGGTCGGCGCCTCGAAGACGGTGTCCCTCGGGCCTGCTTCCACCAGTTCGCCCTTCTTCAGGACCGCGATCCGGTCGCAGAAGTGCCGTACCACCGCGAGGTCATGGGAGATGAAGAGCAGCGAGAGGCCCAGTTCCTCGCGCAGGTCCATGAGCAGGTTCAGGACCTGCGCCTGGATGGATACGTCCAGCGCGGAGACCGGTTCGTCGGCGATGATCAGGCGCGGCCGGACGGCCAGGGCACGGGCGATTCCGATGCGCTGGCGCTGACCGCCGGAGAACTCGTGCGGGTGGCGGGAGAGATGGGCCGTTGACAGGCCCACCTGTTCCAGCAGCTCCGCCGCCCGCTCCTTCCGCTGGGCTCCGTCCAGGTCCGTGTGGAGGCGCAGCGGCGTCGCGAGGATCTGTTCCACCGTGCGGCGTGGGTTCAGCGACGCGTACGGATCCTGGAAGACCAGCTGGACGTCCCGGCTCAGCTCGCGGCGCAGTCGCGAGCTCGTCACCGCCTTCGAGATGTCCCTGCCGTCGAAGCGGACCTCTCCGCCGGTGGGACGGCGCAGGCCGGCCAGGACTCTGGCGATCGTGGACTTGCCGGAGCCGGACTCGCCGACGAGACCGAGGGTCTCGCCGTGGGCCACGTGCAGGCTCACGCCCTTCACCGCGGGATGGGCGTGGCCTCGGCGGCGGCCGGGGTAGTCCACGCGCAGGTCGTGCAGTTCGGCCAGGACACCGGAGCCGGTGGCGGTACGAGGGCCGGCCTTCACCCGCGGCTCCGGATCCGACTTCGGGCCCGAGTTCGGGTCCGGGTTCGGCTCCTGGTCCTGGTTCGGGTCCTCGTCCGGGGCCAGGTTCGCCCGCGGCTTCGGTTCCGGGTCCTCGTCCGGGGCCAGGTTCGCCCGCGGCTTCGGTTCCGGGTCGTCGACCGTGGGGAGGCGTGTGCCGGGTGGGGTGTGCAGGGTGGGGGCCGCGCCGATCAGGGCCCGCGTGTAAGGGTGGGCCGGTGCGGTGAGGAGGTGTTCCGTGGTGCCCTCCTCCACGGTTTCCCCGCCGCGCAGGACCAGCATGCGGTGGCAGGTCTCCGCCACCACGCCCACGTCGTGGGTGATGAGGACCATGGCCGCTCCGGTCTCCGCCTGGAGCCGGCGGATCAGGTCGAGGACCTGGCGCTGGACCCTGGCGTCCAGGGCCGTGGTCGGTTCGTCGGCGATCAGGACGGCCGGGTCGTTGATCAGCGCCATGGCGATGACGACCCGTTGACGCATGCCGCCCGACAGGTGGTGGGGGTGGTCCGAGGCCCTGGCGGCGGGGATGCCGACCCGTTCCAGCACGGCCGCCGCCCGTTCCCGGGCTTCCTTGCGTCCGGCCTTCGGGTGGTGGACCCGGTAGGCCTCGGCGATCTGCGCGCCGATGGTGTGGAACGGCGACAGCGCGTCCAGGGCGTCCTGGAAGACCATCGCGACCCGGTCGCCCCGGATCCGGGTGAGGACGGACTCGGGCGCGCCGACCAGTTCGTCCGGGTGGCCGGCGAGGCGGATGCTCCCTTCGACGCGGGTGCGGGCCGGGTCGTGCAGGCCGAGGGCGGCCAGGCCGATGGTGGACTTTCCGGAGCCCGACTCCCCCACCAGGCCGAGGACTTCGCCCGGGGCCAGGTCGAAGAAGATGTTCCGGACGGCCGGCACGGGGCCGCGCGGGGTGGTGAAGGTGACGGCCAGGTCCTGGACGCGCAGTGCGGGCAGGTCGCTCATGCGAGCCTCACTCGGGGATCCAGCCAGGCGACGACGAGGTCGGCCAGGGCGACGAACACGACGACGAAGAACGCGGCGAGGAGGACCGTGCCGACGACGGTGGGCAGGTCGTTGCCGTTGACCGCGTCGACGGCCAGCTTGCCGATGCCGCCGAGTCCGAACACGGTCTCGGTGATGAACGCGCCGCCGAACAGGGCCCCGACCTCCAGGCCGAGCAGTTGCACCAGCGGGCCGGCCGCTCCGCGCGCGGTGTACTTCAGGTGGACGCGCACGGTGCCCAGGCCCTTCGCGCGGGCCGTGCGGACGTACCCGTGGTGCATCGTCTCCAGCATCTGCGAGCGGGTCAGGCGGGCGAAGACGGCCGCGTTGACGAAGCCCAGCACCAGCCACGGCAGGATCAGGCCCAGGGCCCACTGGGCGGGCTGTTCGGTGAAGGGGACGTAGGCCGGGGGATCGAACAGGCCCGTGGAGTAGACGAGCAGGAGCAGCAGCATGTAGCCGAGGAAGTAGATCTGGACGCTGGCGCCCAGCAGGTTGAAGCCGGACAGGAGACGGTCGGTCGCCGTGCCCCGGCGCAGCGCCGCCGCCAGACCCGAGCCGACGCCGAGGACGAGGATCACCGCGAGGGCGCCGACCGCGAGGGATGCGGTCACCGGGAGGCGGTCCTCGATGGCGGCCAGGACGGGCTGGTGCAGGGTGTAGGAGTAGCCGAGGCAGGGGGCGGGGCAGGGGATCGGGGTGCCGTCGACGTCCGCGATGGTGCGGCCGGTGACGATGCCGCCGACGTAGTCGGTGAACTGGGAGACGACCGGCTGGTCGAGTCCCATGCTCGTACGGACGGCCGCGAGCTGTGCGGAGGTGCACTTGGGACCGCAGGCGATCAGAGCCGGGTCGGAGGGGGCGGCGTAGAAGAGCCCGAAGGCCGTGGCGGTGATCGCGAGGAGCACCGCCACGGCCTGCGCGACCCTCTTGAGGAGGTATCGGGTCATGGTCGCAGGAGGTCAGGGGTTCTTGTCGCCGGAGGTCAGGGCTTGGTGACGTACACGTCGGCCAGGGCCGTGACGCCGTAGATCGGGTGGGTGGCGGCGCCGCCGATGTCCTTGCCGCGGAACTGGGAGACGCTCTTGTAGAGGAAGGGCACCAGGGGGACGTCCTTCATGACCGTCTGCTCCAGCCTGATCAGCTCCTCGGCCTTCGTCTGCGCGTCACCGATCTTCGCGATGCGGGCCAGTTCCTTGTCCACCTGCGGGTTGCTGTAGCGGATGTTGTTGGACACCGCGTCCAGATGGCTCTCGTAGCCGAGGGGGAGCAGGGTCGACGGGGTGGGCCAGTCCACGGAGTTGGTGGACAGGAACAGGTCGTACGGGCTGTCGTCGCCGCCGAAGATCTGGTCGTTGAACGCGGAAGGCTGAAGGCCCTTCACGACGAGCTCGATCCCGGCCTTGGCGAAGGCATCGACGAGGACCTGTGCGACCTGGTCGTCCGCCGGGCTCGCGGTGGGGTACGCGTACGTCAGCCTGGTGACCTTCGTCTTCGCCTGGGCCAGGTGCTCCTTGGCCTTGGCGCTGTCGCCGGTGGGGGCGACGGGGTAGAGGTCGTAGTTCTTCCAGCCGACGACGGCCGGCGAGGAGAGGGTGGTCGCGAAGTCGCCGGCGTAGCGGCCCCCGAGGACCTGGCGGGCCTGCTCGCGCGGGAACAGGTAGTGGATGGCCTTGCGGACCTCGGGATCGGTGACCCGGTCGTTCCTGATGTACAGGTCCTGGGTGTAGGCGCCCTTGCTGCCGGAGACGACCAGCTTGCGCTTGGCGGGATCGCGTTCGACCGTCGAGATCAGCTCCGGCGGCAGGAGGTCCTTGGTGGTGAGCGTGGTCGCGCCGGTGCCCTGGCCGTTGAACACCTCCTGCGCGGTGTTGAGGGCGGCCTTGCCGAAGGTGAACTCGAAGCGGTCGGGGTAGGCGTGCCGGATCGAGTCCGTCTCCGGCTTCCAGTACGGGTTGCGCTCCAGGGTGAGGCTCTTGTTCGGCTTGTGCTCGACGATCTTGTACGGCCCGGTGGCAAAGGGCTTCACGTCGTAGCCGGCGCCCGTGTCCTTGTCCTCGCGGACCGGCGAGGAGGAGGACTGGGCGGCCATGTACGGCACGTCGGACTGCGGCTGCGGGAAGTGGAAGATGATGGTCTTGTCGTCGGGCGTCTCCACGGCCTTGAGATCGCCGTCCTTCTTGGGGCCGCCGTACTTCTTCACCGCCTCGGTGAGGTCCTTGGTGCCGGTGAGCCACGGCTGCCAGTAGGTGGGGCCGACCTCGAAGCCGGGTGCGAAGGTGCGCTCGATGCCGTACTTGACCTGCTGCGCGGTGACGGGCTTGCCGTCCTCCCAGGCGATGCCGTCCTTCAGGTGGTACGTCCAGGTGCGGCCGCCGTCGGAGGAGGTGCCGGTGTCGGTGGCGAGGTCGCCGACCAGCCTGGGCCTGCCGTCGATGATCTGATACTGCGTCAGCTGCCTGCCCCACAGCAGCGAGGTGCTGTACCTCTCGCCGGCGTAGATCTTCTGCGGGTCGAGGTGGGAGAAGTCCTCCTCGTTGGCGACGGTGACGGTGCCGCCCTTGCGGGCGCCGGGGACCTCGGGGGCGGGACCCTGGCTGTCCTTCGCGGTGCCGAGGGTGGCGGTCAGCCGCTGACCGCTCTTGGCCGCCGTGCTGTTCTTGCTCTTGCCCGTGCCCGCGCCCGTGCCGCCTTCCGCGCCCGCGCCCGCGGAGCAGGAGCACAGCAGAAGGGCGGCGGCGGTGGCGAGGGCCGGGACTGCTGCGGCACGTGGGGAGATTGCGGGCATGACTGACTCCGTTGTCGTGTACGGGTGTTGCTCGGGGAGGTGAAAGGAAGTCGCGGAGGGTTCAGCGAACGGTGTGCGGGTCGAGCGCGTCCCGTACGGCGTCGCCGAGGAGATTGAAGGCGAGGACGAAGACGAGCAGCGAGACACCGGGGAACACCATGTAGGTGGGGTCGTCGTAGAAGACCTCGGAGCCCCGCGAGATCATGCGGCCCCAGTCGGGGATGGGTTCGCTGATGCCGACGCCCAGGAAGGACAGCGCGGCCTCGGTGGTGACGATCGCGGGCACGGCGAGGGTGATGTGGACGAGTACCGGTGCCCATACGTTCGGCAGCAGTTCCCGGAAGACGATGTGCCGCCGGCTCGCGCCGAGCGCCCGGGCCGCCTCGACGAACTCCCGCTCGCGCAGGGAGCGCACGAGGGTGCGCAGCACCATCGCGAGCGGCACCCAGCCGAAGGCGGAGAAGACGAGGACGAGGACGGTGAACTGCATCCAGGCGGGTTCGTTCTCGTCGGGTCCGACGAAGCGGGTCTGGATGACCGGGCCCAGCGTGAGCAGGAGCAGCAGGGTCGGGAAGGCGAGCAGGACGTTGCAGACGAAGGTGAACACCCTGTCGGCGAGGCCGCTGAGATAGCCCGCGGTCACGCCGACGGCCACTCCGACGGCGGCGAGGACGGCGACCGAGGCGAAGGCGATCAGCAGGGAGGTGCGGATGCCGTAGAGGAGCTGGGTGAGGACGTCCCGGCCGAGCCCCGGCTCGATGCCGAACCAGTACTGGGCGGAGATGCCGCCGTTGGGCAGGAGGGGCAGGCCTTCCGGGCTGAGCAGGCCGGCCTCGTTCTGGCCGTAGTGCTCGGTGGGGTTCTTGCCGTAGAGGAGGGCGACGAGGGGCGCCGTGACGGCGAGGAGCACGAAGAACGCGACGACGCAGAGCGAGAGGGTCCCCACTCGATCACGCCGGAAGGCGTCCACCACCGATACCGCTGCCACGCTGCCGTACTCCCGACTTGCCTGGGGCGCGCCGACTGTGGTGGAGCGCCCTGAATCGCACCGGAGCGGGGTGACCGCTCCGGACGTCGGACATTAGATCGAAAGATCCATACGGCTGCAATGCATCAGATTTGAAGGTGGATCGGCGATATTGCCTGCGATTACTGGAATGTTTCCCCGTTCATGCAGTCGCAACAGAGATGCTCACCAATCACCACGAATCACCCCATGGCGGGAGACGAGCATCACACCAGGCCCAGCGACTGAAGCGCGCGCTGCTTGGCATCGGCTGTCCCATGGCGATCGGCTGCGACCACACTCGTACCTGAGCCACGAGCAGTGACCAGCAAAGCCCAGTTCGACGCGGTGATGTCGGCCCAGGACCGGAACGGGCCGCACGGCAGCCGGGGCAAGCGGCGCAGACCGCGGAGGCTCCAGCAGCCCGAGGGCGCTTCGGCCGGCCCGCCGTGCTGTCCGGCTACAGTAGGTGAGCCCGTTGGGTGGCATAGGGAATCCGTGCGGAGAGGGGCAGCGGGGAATGAGTGTGGTGGAGAGCTGGTCCCGCGTCATGGACCTCCTCCGGGAGCATGCTCCGGCCGATCACGCGGACCTGCCCGGCCCGGCCTCGGAGCGGATGCTCGCGGCCGCCGAGGAGCGCATGGGCGTCTCCTTGCCTCAGGACCTGCGGGCGTGGCTGCTGCAGAACAACCTGGATCTTCCCGAGGACGAGGTGGACGACGACGTCGCCTGCTGCGGTTACGCCGGGTTCCCGGACGAGGGGAGCTTCTTTCTGGGCATCCGGGCGATGGAGAAGCTCTACGCGAACCACCCCTTGTCCGGTGGGGGCGAATGGCGCGGAGAGTGGATTCCGTTCCTGTCGGATCAGGACGGCTGGACGGGGCGGTTCATCGATGCGAAGGACGGACGCATCGGCAGATGGTTCGTGGGTGAGCCCACGATCACCGGCGAGTACGCGTCACTGGCCCACTACTTCGACTCCGTGGCGGAGATGCTGACGAGGATCGGCGCGGGTGACTATCCGGCCTGTTCCGTCGTCGATGGGCGACTTGTCTGGTTGTGAGGCCGCGACGCCGTGAAACAGAGGTGCCCCCCGGAACCGATGAACGGCCGGGGGGCACTTCTCATGATCCGTTTACGGAGTGGGTGCGGTGAATCCGGCGAGGTCGACCCAGTAGCCGTCGTCCTCCATCAAGCGCTGTTCCTTGATGAAGTCGCCGAACGGGCGCATCGACTGGGTGTTCTGCCAGTTCGACATCGAGGACCGGCCACACGGCTCCTTCCACGTCGGTGGCGTGGCACTCGGGCGCAGGCGGAGCGTCATGGTGTCGTCGGGGTTGCGCGCGAGATAGGTCTGGATGCACTCCGCGCCGCTGTAACCGACGGGGTTGGGGCCCGCCGAGTTCCCGGCGCTCTGGGCGGCGTTGGCGAACACGAACTCGTCACAGCTCTTCGAGTCGGTACGCGGCTCCCCTGCCTCCAGGGACCACTTGTCACTGAACAGACCGGTGCCGCTGTAGGCCTTCCACTGCCTGCCGCAGATGAGCTGACGGTTGCGATCCGACTGGATCTTGCCCGAGCCGTCGACGGACATCTTGTTGCCCAGGTAGGTGAGCGACTTGCCGCTGCTGCGCTGACCCCACTTGATGTTGGTCTTGCGCCACATCATGTCGATGTGTGCCGCGGCCCCGGGGAACTTCTTGGAGTTCATGACATACGTCGGCTTGTAGCCGGGGAACACACAGCCGGTGCCCGCGCCGGAGACCTCGGTGTCGCAGCGGATGATCAGCTGGCCACTCTCGAATTCGGACGGATTCACGACCGTAGTGTTGTTGACCTTACCGCCGAGGGACAGGTACGGGGTGATCGGGTTCCTGGTGGCGCCCCCACTGGGCGACCACTTGAACCGCGTGGTGACGGTCCGCAGGAGCGTGTCGCCCTTGGCGAAGGTCTTCGACCCGTTCCAGTCGACGCTGGTGATGTCGCAGTAACCGCGGCACTTGGCCGCGTAGTCGAAGGTGGCGGAGTTCACCGAACCGTCCATCGACTTCAGCCGGATGGTGGCGACCTGCGAGAACTCGGCACTCTTGGGGTCGAGGTAGTACGTCGCGGAGACGTCGAATCCCGCGCTTCCGAGCGGGACGACCGGGACGGTGTTCGAGTACTCCGTCATCCCGTAGTCGCTGTGGATACAGGCGGTGGTGCGCTTGCGGCTGAGGGAGTGGTTGACATTCGAGCATGTCGCGGTGCCCATGGCTGCCATCGACGCCACCGTGGCGGTCTTTGCCGAGGATCTGGCTGCCGCGGCGAAGGAGCCGTTGGTGACGTCCTCGTCCGGCTCGACCGGCGCCGGATCCGGAGCGGTCGGGTCGGCCGTCATGCTGCCGGTCAGCGCCTCACCTTCGTACGTGCCCGGCACGAACGCCACCGCGTCGAAGGCGATGTCCGCCGACCCGTTGCCGCCGTTGAAGTTGTCGAGCCGCACCTCGGGGATCTGGTCACCGAACTCATAGGCGCCCAGGTCCACCCACTTGTTGGCCTGGTTCGCCGTCTGCGAGATCGCCGCCTCCTCTTCCCCGTCGGGAGTCTGGATCCGGTACACGGCGTTGGTGGTCTGCGCCCCGTGGTCGGGTATGTGCGCGAAGATCTTCGCCTGGCGCGTGGTGTTGGTCAGCGGAGCGTTCAGCTTCCACGTGCCGGTCACCTTCAGACGCTCGGCGTCGGCCGAGTTCGCCTCGGGCGAGCGGGTGTGCGTGAACCAGAAGTGGTTTCCGAAGCCCGCACCGATCTGATGCGTGTCGATCTTCCCCGGATACGTGGTGACGGTGGTCGGGTTGTCCGTACCGTCGTTGGTGAGATCCATCTGGGTGTCCCACGGGACATACGTGAAGTTGAACGTGCCGCTCGACTTCACCGCCCCGCATCCCCGCTTGGCGTCCACGCCGGCGGGTACGGTCCCGTCCGCCAGATCGTCGACCACCAGGGCGCCGGCGGGCAGAGCCGTGGTGGCGCAGTTCGGCGGGTAGGACCCGGCATCCGGCTGCTCGCCGTAGGACGTCGTGAAGCGGTGCACACCGTTGCCGCACTTGGCCCCCGTGGTGCAGTTCTTCCACTGCGCCTCGGTGACCGGCTGGTTCCACCAGCAGTGCAGCCAGTGCGGGTTGGTCTTGCTGTTGCCCGCGTCCAGGGTGCAGGCACCCAGGCCCTGGTCGTTGGAGTCGTTGTCGCCGATCTTGGCCGGGTTGCAGTTGTTCGACGCGTTGCAGAACAGGTCGATCGGAGGCTTGGCGCTCGCGCGGTCCGCGTTGGTGGTCCACCATGCGGCGCGATAGCCCGCCTGGAAGTCACCCGGAGCGAACATCGCCGAGATCGGGCGCGCCGCCCAGCCGATCACCTTCTCCTGGTACGGCCAGTCCTGCGGGTGCGCGGCGTGGCTGTAGTCGTCCTTGGAGGAGTCGGTGGCGTGCTGCAGGAACGGCACCCGGTTGGCCTTCCACAGCGGGTTGGCCGGGTTGTTCGTCCAGCCCACGCCCCAGTGCCCCGCGGAGTCGGCGGTGTCATAGAAGCCGGAGTTGTACGCCCACAGGGCGAAGAACCAGTTCTCGATCCACTTGGGGTGGCCGCCGTTGATCTTCATCCCGGCGTTGTAGGTCTGGTTCCACTTCTCGGACAGGATGCGCACACCGGCGGCGATGTTCGCCGTGTAGTCGAGGGCGACGGCTTCCTGCGCGACCGTCGACAGAGCGGTCTCGCCCGGCTTGGTCTTGCCCGCCAGGCGCATGCCGTCGGTGGCCTGGGTGATGCCGTAACCGCAGTCGGCGTCCGCCCAGTCGATCCGCCAGGGGTCGAGCTGCTCGCCCGAAGCGGCGTAGTCGACACCGTAGTAGTTGCCGATCAGGGAGTTGGCGGTGACACCGGGCACGGCGAAGCGGGTGGCCTGCCACATGTTCGACTCCTGCGCGGTGATGCCCAGCATCACCTGCGCGGGAATGTGCCACTTGTCGGTGACGGCCGGGTCCTCGTTGTCGAGCTTGCCGTTGGGGTCACCCGCGAGGACGGTCGGCGGGAACAGGCCCTGGGGCTGGTAACCGCCGGCGATGCCGGTGTTCTTCCAGTTGCTGTCGCGGTAGAAGTTCAGCGAGCCGACGACCGCCTGGTCCACGGCCCACTCGACCTGCCGCGGTGTGGGCTGGAACGCCTGCTTCTTCACGTCGTTGCGGGCCACCGCGCAATAGCGTTCCCCGGTGCCTTCGCTCGGGTCGTCGGCCTGCGCGGTGAGGGCCTGGGTACGGGCGGTCTGCGGGGACAGGCCGTCCGTGCTCTTCCTGCCCGTGTCCGGGCCGGATGCGACCGGGCCGCCGGTGGGCAGAGCGGGGGACAGGGCGTGCCCCTGTGCCTCGTCGCCCACGCGGTACGCGCCGGGGCGCAGGTCGAGGGTGACGGACTTGCCCGAGTCCAGCATGCGCAGGGCCGTACGGGCGGAGCGCGGCTTGGCGGCGTCCTCCGGGTTGACCAGGGTGGTCTTCCCATCGGACCAGGTGGTGGTGAGGGCCGCCTGGGCGTGGCTGGAGATCGCGGCGCCCTTGGGGAGCTTGCCGGGGTTGTGTACCCGCTTGGGCAGTGCCTTGGACGTGGCGTCACCGGTGACGAACACCTCGCCGCGCGCCGAGCGGGTCAGGTCCCAGGCGTACAGCCCGCCGGAGGCGACGGTGACGGGCTCGGTCTTCTTGCCTTGCCTCACCTTCGTACGGTCCAGGTGCTTGGCCCAGGCGGCCGGCTTGACGGACGCCTTCTTGTCCAGCTCGCGGTCGATGAAGGCGATGCCGCCGTCGGCGTCGGCGGTGATCTGGAACGGCACCGTGGTGGTGGACGCCAGGGTCTTCTCGGCCGTGCCGTTGATCCGTACCAGCTTGTTGCCGTGGGCGGCGACGATGCCCTCGCGGGTGGGGATCGCCGAGGTGACCTGGCCGGCGAGCGTGACCGGCTTCGACTCCTTGCCGGTGGCCGCGTCGACGGTGATCAGACGGGTCTGCTGCTTTGCGTCGCCGTCATGGCTGAGCTGGGTGAACACCGCCTGATCGCCCTGGCCGCAGCCGGGCGAGAAGTAGGCGAGCGACGACTGGAACGGCAGCTTGGTGACCTTGCCCGAGGTCAGGTCGACCACCGCGGTGAAGGCACCGCGCACCATCAGTTCGGGCTTGTTGGTGAACATCCGGGGCGCGTACGAGACGGCCGCGTACTTGCCGGACTCGGTGACGCAGTGGTTGCCGATCCAGGTGTCCGAGGCGAAACCGTCCTCGAACAGACTGGCCACCGTGCGGAGTTGGTAGCCGTCCTTCTCCTTGCCCGCAAGGAGGTGGAAGCCGGTGCCGTCGCCGGTCGTGGTGACCGCGGTGTCCGCGGATTTCTCGTAGCCCTTGCCGAGCAGGCCGGCGCGGTCCTTCGCGGGGATCGCGGAGGGCTTCAGGGGGAGCTTCTTCTGCTGCTGGGTGGCGTCGCTCCACCCCTGCGCCGCGCCCTTGGGCGGCTTTGGTTCCCCGGCCTGCGCGGGCAGGCTCAGCGGTATCGCCAGCGCTGTGGTCACCGCAAGGGTGATCGGCACGCGCCGACGGAAACGTATCTGTCTCAACTGTGTTCCTTCTCTTATTACTTGACGGCCTTCGCGGCCGCAAGGACCTCGCCCATCCGCTTCTTGACGGCGGCAAGCTGGTCCTTGTTCTCCTCGATCAGCCGCTTCTGGACGGCCGACTCCTCCTTGAACCAGACCTCGATCAGACGGGTCTGCTCCTTGCAGTCGATGTCGTCCAGCGCGAGCTCGATCGCGTTCTTGGTGGTGCCGTCGCCGTCGGCGTAGCCCTGCTCCATCGCCCGGTACGGATCGGCGGCCTTGCGGCCCTTGTCCTTCATGCAGGCCGACCAGCTCTTGAGAGCCTTCTCGACCGGCTTCAGCGGCCGGGACTCGGAGAGGCTCATCGAGGCGAGCCCGGAGACGAAGCCCTCATCGTCCTCGTTCACCTTGAGCCGCCGCTTCGACCAGCCGGCGCAGCCGCCCTCGTGCAGCTTCTTTCCGTTGTGCTCGGCGCGCGCGGGCTCCGGGACCCCGCCGAAGTGGCCGACGCCGCCCTTGGCACCCTTGGGCGGGGCGAACTCGGGCTTCTTCCGCCCGGTCAGAACCTCCACTTCGACGCCTGAAAGCCCCTCCTCGACGGATTCGAGGCTCCGAGTCAGCTCCTTCGGCAGCCCGTACCCGTACTTCTGCGCCTGTGCGCGGTCGCTGAGGCCGTAACGCCGCTCGATCGAGAGGGCGTTGCTGTGGGGCGGCGGGTTCGCGCCGGGACGCGGCAGATCGACGGTCAGCCCGTACTCAGACATGCACCGCGTCTGCAGGGTGCGCAGCGCGGTGTCGACGACGACCTGGTCCGCGTAGGAGGGCAGGTAGGACTCAAGGGGCAGCTCCAGGCCCTTGACCAGTCCGGAAGTGGGCACCTCCGCAGGCCAGTTGGCCTGATCGACCGGAGCCTTGTCCTCCGCCGGGTCGGAGGCCGATCCGGACGAGGAGCAGGCACCGAGCGAGATTGCCGCGAGCATGACAGTGGTGGCGACGGTCGTTCGCCTGAGGACGTGCATGGGTTTTCCTTCTCTACGTGACGTGAGGCGGTCCACGTGCGTGGCACATGCCGGCCGCGCTCCTTGCGCTCAGCGGCGCAGCGCCTCTACCGGCGTGATGCGGGAAGCTCTCCAAGCCGGATGCAGGCCGGCCGGCAGACCAGTCGCCAGGCCGATGGCGGGCGCGGTTGTCACCGTCGCGGTGAACGCCTCGTCGCCGATGAAGACCGCCGGCTGAGCATCGGCGGTTGAGATACCGAGCTGGGCAGCGACCCCTGACCCAACAACTGCCACACACCGGCGGGTTCTGTCGTGCCAGACATCAAAATTCCCGCCCTGGACAATCGGGGGACCGGCGGCACCGAGGACACCTGAGGAGGCGGCAACGACTTGGATGTCCTCCCCACCGCGTGAGACTCCGACGGGTGCCGAACGCACGGAGTCGCCGTCCTGCAACTGAACGGGCCAGTACGCCCTGGCATGTTCCACGCCGTTGAGGCGCTCTACCTGCTGCTCCCCATCAGCTGGGAATGCGAGATCCACAAACTCGTTGTGGTCTTTCGCAACGTCCTCGGTGGTCACTTCCGTCGCACTCAGGGCGCTGAAACGCTCGTCGATCTGCGACGAGGCTGTTGATGTCGATCCCAGGACGGCCACGAAGGTGCCCACTCCCAGAACCGTCCCCACGGACGTGAGCAATGAGAAGGCGGGACGCTGCAGCATGCCGGCACTCGACTCCGCCAGCACGTCTCGCACGGAGAATCGCGTGACGGGTATGGACCGAGCGTTGCGGCGACCTCGGCGCAGCCGCACCATTGGCGTGAGTCTGCGCCTCACCTCCTTACCCCTTCCGTGAGTCGTCCGTCGCGGACAGTGATCGTTCGTTCGCCCTGCTGAGCCACTGTCAGATCGTGCGTAACGACAAGAAATGAATAGGCACCGCCCGCATTGGGTCGACCTCAAAGGCAGGCAAACGGCTTCCTTTGATTTCACCCAAGCCGAGGAGGATCGTGCGCATCTGAGCGATAGCTGCACGGCGAGCGTCAACACTCGCATGAGTTGCGATACAGGCCGCACAAGCCCCCCGGCCTGCTGAAATCCATGTGGATCCACCCTACACTCCGGGGCGACCAATTCAAGATCCATAAAGCCGACCTGTCGTGCGATCAGGTGCATACGGGATGACTGCCGATCTTTGGCGTCGCCTTGATGGGCCTCGACTGCGGAATCCCGAACTCGGGGAACTCCAAGACGAGTTGAGCCGCAGCAGCCCCGGACCTGTTCGAACAAGGGATGCGGCGGTACGAAGCCGCGTACGTGCTCAGGGCGACGCCGCACGCAGTCAGCGGTGCAGGGCTCCGTCGTTCTCGTGCTTGGCCCGACGTAGTTGGCATGGACCCAGTGCGGCATTCGTGATGGTTCGGTAGATGCACGCGCAGGCACAGCCTCCAGCGATCACGGAGTGTCGAGTTCGCTGACCACCACGACCGAGGACCGTGCCTGCCCGGTTCACACCCCTTGTCGCTGAGGTTGAAAGGGTGGGGTGACAGCGGACGTTGGCGGTGCTACGTCATCGGGCTTTCCGTGTCAGCTCAGCGATGCCCAGGCAGAACGCCTGCAGGCCGAGCTGGAGGCCGGCCCTGCGGCGCACGGCTGGGTGGAGGACCACAGGTGGACCCTCGCGCGTGTGGCCGAGCTGATCCACCAGCTGTTCGGGCACCGGTACACCCCGCGCGGGGTGTTGTATCTGCTGCACCGGCTGAGCTGGTCACCGCAGGTCCCCGCGCACCGGGCCGTCGAGCGCGAGGAGCAGGCTGTGGCCAGGTGGCGGGCGGAGCAGTGAGCTTCCTCAGCGCTGCCGCTCCAGCGTGAGGATGGCCTTGACGATGGACGTCATGCGGTTGGGGCTGCACCGGGACCTGCGGAAGATCCGCCAGGACTTCAGGCTCGCGACACTGCGTTCAACGGGCGCTCGTGCTGCGGCCGGCGCCCGGTTGAGGGTCTTCTCGGTGGGAGTGAGTTCCTGGAGTGGCTTGCGTTTGAGCGCCGGTCGCCCTCACGAGTGACAACCAGCATGGCGACCCACTCCACGAGCGCATGCGGCAGGTCGCGTGCGGCAGGATGGATGACCAACGAGGCCCCCGAGCAACGTGATGGAGACGTCAGACACCTCGATCAACAGCTCGGGGGCCTCGTTCGTTGCGCTTCACGGCCCATCACCCGATCGGTGGCCAACTCGAAGAAGCTCAATGGACCACCGTGGCCCTGACCAACGGAGTGTCCATTCACGAGGCGTCCCACTGACTCGGACGTCGTTCGATCAAGGTCAGGGTGGACCGGTACGGCCACCTCGCACAGGACGGCCCAGAGCGCTGCCGTCAGGTCGTCGAGACGGCCGTGGGGCCGCACATGCTCACACCAGGCCCAGCGCCTGCAGCGCGCGGTGCTGGCTTGGTGCTGACTTGACCGGCCAGTAGAGGTAGCAGACACCGCCCGTACCGCTTCTGACCTTGCCGTTCGCGTCGTAGCGCTTGGTGCGGAGCCAGATGTTCTCCCACTCGCGCCGTCGGTAGACCCTGCGGACAGCCTCGTTGCTGGGTGAGGCGGGGTCGTTGGCGATGATGTCGCCTTCGGGTGTGAAGCCGATGACGGTCATCAGGTGGCCCGAGGTGCCGTAGCCGGCGCCGGTCAGTTCCTCCTTGCGGAAGGACTGGGACGTTATGGCCGGGATGCCGGCGGCGACCAGTGATTCGAGTTCCGTGAGCGAGCGGAGCCGGGTGACCACGGCGTTCATGTCGGGGTAGGCGGCCGCGTAGGCGGCGTTGAAGGGCCAGTTGCCGCAGCCCTGGTACTGGTGGTCGTAGGTGAAGCGGGCCGCGTGGCAGACCTGTGGGTCGGCGAAGGCCGGGTTCACCCAGGCCAGCTGCTCGTCCGTGGGCCCGCGCCCCCAGTACTCGACGATCATCTGGGAGGAGGTCGGGCTGCACCAGGCCTCGCCGCCGTTGTCGTACTCGGGGTACTGGCCGACGTGGGTGTTCTGGGAGTAGCGCGGGACGGTCAGCTCGTGGTCCAGGCCCGGCTCGGAGGCCGGGACCGTGAAGCGGTCCGGGATGTCCGAGGCCATCGCGCCCAGCCGCCACACCGTGGGGGTGAGGTCGCTGCCCGGCGTGCGGTACAGGGTCAGACGGAGGCGGTACGCGCTCAGCCTCAGGCCGCTCGCCGCGTCGTCGATGGCGAAGGTGTCGGTCCAGACGGTGCTCTTCCCGTCGGTCTGGTCGTCGACCGAGGTGCGGCGGATGTCGTCGTCGCCGGAGGCCCAGCGGCCGAGCACGTACCAGGGGGTGGTGCCGGCGTCGGAGTAGGTGCCGGACAGTTCGACCTGGAGCCAGGTACCGGCGGGCGTCTCGGCGTTCCAGGAGGCGATGACCTCGGTGGCGGGCACGGCCGGGGTGTGGACGGGCGAGGTCCAGCTCGCGTACTCCCAGGCGGAGGTGCGGCCGGTGTGCGGGTCGGTGTAGTCGAGCCGGCCGGCGGGGGTGGCGAGGACCAGGCCGGGTCGGCGGCCCGCGACCGCCTTCGTACCGGCCGCCGTGCCGCACCTCCAGTCGGTGTACGAGGACCAGAAGCGGTTGTCGACGAGACCGGCGGCGGGTGCGTGGCCCCGCCCGCCGCCGTCGGCCGCGCAGTCGGAGGCGGTGCGGTCGGGGCAGGCGGCGGTCGCGGAGTCGGCGGCGGTGGCGGGGCCGGCGGCGGCCGTTCCCGCGGCGGCCGCGAGGGCCGCGGCCAGGACGGTTCTGCGCGGGGTGGAGCTGGTCATGGGCGGTGACCCCCAGTCGAGAACGGTGGGCGTACGGAACTACGGAGCTCTGCCGGCGGGGCTGCGCGGGCCCACTATCCCGGCTCCCACCGGCCCTCCGCCAGCACTTCGACCCGCGTCGCCGCACCAATATTGGTCTCCACCACTGACGGCGGTACCTCGCTGACCTGCGGCGGTCGGCCCCTCCCCTACCCTGGGCCCCATGAACGACCTCGACCGCGCCGCCCACGCGCTGCTCCGGCTGCCGCCCTCCTGCGGGCCGGTCCGGCTGATCGCGGTCGACGGCCACGCGGGCTCCGGCAAGTCCACCCTCGCGGCCCGTCTCGCCGCCGCCCTCGGCGACGCCCCCGTCCTCCACCTCGACGACCTCGCCACGCACGAGGAGCTCTTCGCCTGGACCGGACGGCTGCGGGAGCAGGTCCTGGAGCCGCTGTCGCGCGGCGAGACGGCCTCGTACCACCCGTACGACTGGCGGCTGCGGCGCTTCGGGGAGGCGCGGGCGCTGCACCCGGCGCCGGTGGTCCTCGTCGAGGGCGTGGGCGCCGGCCGGCGGCTGCTGCGGCCGTTCCTGGCGTGGCTGCTGTGGATGGAGCGCGGTGCCGAGGAGTCCTGGGAGCGGGGGCGCCGGCGGGACGGTGACGAGCAGGCCTCCTTCTGGGACGGCTGGACCGTGGCGGAGACTCGCCATTTCGCGGAGGACCCCTCCCGGCCCTTCGCCGACACCCTGGTACGGGAGTGCCCGGAGGGCTACGACTGGCTTCCCGGGCCGTCCGTGACAGCGGGCGCGGACCAGATCATCACACACCGTGACGGCTTCATGTCCGTGAACTGAGGGGGCGGAAGTCCGCTTCCGCAAGTGCCTCAACTTCGCTTGACCGACGGGGCGTACAGGTCTTACGTTCTGAATGTGCGGCTTTTCGGAGCTGCCGCAGACACGAAGCCCCCGGTTGTTCCCCCGTGATCGGGGGCTTCGTTCTGCCCTCGGAAGCCCTCCCCCGGGCCTTCTCCAGGCCCTGATCCACCCCTGATGCTCACCCAGGGTCACCGCTTCCGGATCATGCGCTTCTCCTTAAGCACACACCCCCTGCGCAGGTACGATGCCCCCAGGTGCGGTCAAATCCCGTCCATGCGAAGACGGTTGTGGGGGACCCGATGGACATCGGCACGCAGGGCTCGCAGGCCCCGGCCGAGCTCGCCTGGCTCCGCGGAGTCGACGCCTACACGATGGGCGCGTATCCGCAGGCGGAGGACGAGTTCCGGACGGCGGTACGGATCGATCCCGGGATGGCGGACGCCTGGCTCGGGCTGCACGCGCTCCGGGTCGACACCACGACCGCGCTGCTGCGCATGTACCGCAACC
Organism: Streptomyces sp. NPDC055815; assembly: GCF_053616475.1. Classification (NCBI taxonomy): domain Bacteria; kingdom Bacillati; phylum Actinomycetota; class Actinomycetes; order Kitasatosporales; family Streptomycetaceae; genus Streptomyces; species Streptomyces sp. NPDC055815. The sequence continues at coordinate 29,875 of NZ_JBSHDU010000038.1, forward strand.
GCGACCGCTTCGGCGAGCAGCGGACCCGGTACCGGCGCACCCTGAACTCTTGGTACTGGCTGGGCTGGTGGGTGCAGCCGGTGCTTGAGAGCCCCCGCGACCTGCTGCTCGCGCACGCCTCCCACTGGCTCGACGGCCGCCATGTGCCGGAGCTCGACCGCGCGCTCGCGGGCCTCCCCCCGGTCGACACCGATCCGCAGGTGCGCTTCCTGCACGCCTGCCGCGCCTATCTCGTCAAGGACTGGGACCAGCTCGTCCGGCACACCGAGACCCTCGTCGACGATCCGCTGCTCGGCATCGAGGCCGGGCTCTTCGGCGGCATGGCCCGGGTGCGCCTGGAGATGTACAGCCAGGCCGAGCCGCTCCTCTCCGCCTCCCTGATGCGGTGCCGCAGCGAGCAGCCGCAGCGCAAGGAACTGCGCTACTGGCTCGCCCGCGCCCACGAGGGCACCGGCCGCAGCGCCGCCGCCCTCCCCCTCTACCGGGCGGTGCACCGGATCGATCCGGCGTTCATGGACACCGCCGCCCGGCTCGCGGCGATCGCCGAGTACGACGGCTTCGAGGGCTACGACGGCGTCGACGACCCGGCCGGACTCGCGACGGTGGCGATGGGCACCCTCGGCGGGGGCCTCGGCCAGGACGCCGTGGACACCGTGCCGGGCGCCGAGCCCGACCCCGGCGGACTCGGCGACGGGCTGCGGCTCGCGCCCGAACCGGTGCCGCCGGCCGCGCCCGTCGCGTCCCCGGAGACCGTACGGCAGAAGGCGCCGCTGCCCGGCCAGCCGATGCCGCCGCGCTTCCCGGCGGGACCCACCGACCCCGTTCTGCTCGCGGAGGCGCTCGCCGAGCTGGAGGGCATGGTCGGGCTCGAACCGGTGAAACGCCAGGTCAAGGCGCTCTCGGCACAGCTGGAGATGGCACGGCTCCGCGCCGGGCAGGGTCTTCCGGTCCAGCCGCCCAAACGCCACTTCGTCTTCTCCGGCCCCTCGGGCACCGGGAAGACCACGGTCGCCCGGATCCTGGGACGGGTCTTCTACGCGCTCGGTCTGCTCGGCGGCGACCACCTCGTGGAGGCCCAACGGGCGGATCTGGTCGGCGAGTTCCTGGGGCAGACCGCGGTCAAGGCCAATGAGCTGATCGACTCGGCGGTCGGCGGCGTGCTGTTCGTGGACGAGGCGTACGCGCTCTCCAACACCGGCTACAGCAAGGGCGACGCGTACGGCGACGAGGCCCTCCAGGTGCTCCTGAAGCGGGCCGAGGACAACCGGGACCACCTCGTCGTCATCCTCGCCGGCTACCCCGAGGGCATGGACCGGCTGCTGAGCACCAACCCCGGTCTGTCCTCGCGGTTCACCACCCGGGTCGACTTCCCCTCGTACCGGCCGCTGGAACTCACCGCCATCGGCGAGGTCCTGGCCTCGGCGAACGGGGACGGCTGGGACGAGGAGGCCCTCGACGAACTCCGCTCGATCAGCGGGCACGTCGTCGAACAGGGCTGGATCGACGAACTCGGCAACGGGCGCTTCCTGCGCACCCTGTACGAGAAGTCCTGCGCCTACCGGGACCTGCGGCTCTCCGGATACCCGGGGACCCCGAGCCGGGAGGACCTCGCCACCCTCCGGCTCGCCGACCTCATGCAGGCCTACGGCGAGGTCCTGTCGGGCCGCGGCCCGGTCGACCGCGGCCCCCAGCAGGAGCCACCCGGGTACTAGGGGGCGTCTTGTCGACGCCGCGAGCCCGGCCTGATCGACAAGACGCCCCCTAGCGTCCGCGCAGGGGCCGGGCCATGAGGGTCCGGCCCTCGGGCTCCGGGTCGATCCGCATGCCGAAGGGGCGGCTGATCCGGGCGAGGACGTCGTGGAGCCAGCGCACGTCCTGCCGCGGGGCCCGTTCCAGCCGCAGCCGTCGGCTGCGCAGCGGCACGAGCCGGACCTCCGCCAGAGAGCCGTCCTCGTCGTGGACGGTGACGAAGTACAGCAGGCGCAGGTCGTCGCGGTACTGCTCCTGGCCGCTGATCCCTTCGTAGTCGTTGACGAGGTCGCCGCACCCGTGCAGGACGAGCCTCCCCCCGTACGCCTCCAGGGGCCGCGGGTGGTGCGAGGAGTGCCCGTGCACGATGTCGGCGCCCGCGTCGACGAGGGCGTGCCCGAAGGAGACCTGGGCGCGGTCCGGGCGGTAGCCCCAGTTGGAACCCCAGTGGACCGAGACCAGGACCAGGTCTCCGGGGCGCCGGTCCGCCCGCAGCCGGCCGGCGAGCCGGGTCGCCGCCTCGTCGTACGGCCCTTCGGCGTAGTGCACCCCTCCCCGGCGATCGGTGGCGGCCCAGGCGCGGGGCACCCCGCTGGACGGCAGACCGAGCGCGTGGACGAGCAGCCGGCGTCCGCCCGGCAGCGGCACCACCGCGGGCCGGGTGGCCTCCTCGGCGTCCCGCCCCGCGCCCGCGGTGCGCAGCCCGGCGCCCGCGAGGGCGTCGAGGGTGTCGTCGAGGCCGCGCCGCCCGTAGTCGAGGACATGGTTGTTGGCGAGGACGACCACGTCGGGGCGTACGGCGGTGAGCGCGGGCAGATCGGCCGGCGCCATGCGGTAGTGGACGGCCTTGCCGGGCACGGGCACGTCGTGGTGGGTGACGGAGGTCTCCAGATTGACCACGCGGGCGTCCGGCGCGGCCTCGTCGATCAGCCCGAGCGCCTCGCCCCAAGGGTAGGTGGGGCCGACGGGCCGGGGCACGGGCCCTGAGCGCGCCTCGGCGAGGGCCACGTAGTCGCGGGCGTCCCGCACGTACCGCTCGGGCAGGGCGGGATCCAGCGGATGGGGAAGGATCTGGTCGATTCCCCGGCCGAGCATCACGTCTCCGCAGAGGAACAGTCCGGTCAGACCGCCGCCGCCCATGCCACCAGGCTAGTCGCAGGACCCTTCGGCGCTCCGCGGGTCCGTGACGTCCTGCGCCGAGGGCGGACGTCACGGACCCGGTGGGCACTGGCCCCGGGCCGGACCCGGTGCGTACTAGCCCCGGGCCGGGACCGCGGCCGGGCCGGGCGGCGGCTGGACGCGGTGCGCCGGGTCGCGGACCTCGCCCACCAGCATCTCCAGGACGTCCTCCAGGGCGACCAGGCCGAGGACCCGGCCGGAGCCGTCCGCGACCTGCGCCAGATGGGTGGCGGCGCGGCGCATCACGGTGAGGGCGTCGTCGAGCGGCAGCTCCGCGCGGAGCGTCGCCATCGGGCGCCACAGCCGCTGCGGCACCGCCCGCTCCCGCTCGTCCAGGTCCAGGACGTCCTTCACGTGCACGAAGCCCATGAAGGTGGCCCGGCCCTCGGCGCGGACCGGGAAGCGGGAGAACCCGGTCCGTACGGTCAGCTCCTCGATCTCGCGCGGGGTGACCGACGGCGGGACCGTGACGAGCGAGGCCGGGGCGATCAGGACGTCCGTCACCGGGCGGCTGCCCAGTTCGAGGGCGTCCTCGAGGCGCTCCTGCTCGGCCGGGTCGAGCAGTCCCGCCTGGCCCGCGTCCTCCACGAGCCGGCCGAGCTGGGCGCTGGTGAAGACGGCCTCCACCTCGTCCTTCGGCTCGACCTTGAACGCCTTCAGGACGAGCCGGGCGCAGGCGCCGAGCGCGGCCGTGACGGGCCGGCAGAGCCGGGCGAAGCCGACGAGGCCGGGGGCGAGCCGGAGGGCGGTGCGCTCGGGGTCGGCCATCGCCAGGTTCTTCGGGACCATCTCGCCGATGACGAGGTGGAGGAAGACGACCGCGGCGAGGGCGATGACGTAGCCGAGCGGATGGATCAGCCCCTCCGGGACACCGACCGTGTGGAAGACCGGTTCGAGGAGGTGGGCGACGGTCGGCTCGGCGACGGCGCCGAGCGTCAGGGAGCAGACGGTGATGCCGAACTGGGCGGCGGCCATCATCTGCGGCAGGTTCTCCAGGCCGTGCAGGACCTGCTTGGCCCTGGCGCCGCCGAGCGGCTCGATCTGGCTGCGCCGGACGGAGACGAGGGCGAACTCGGCTCCGACGAAGAAGCCGTTGGCGAGGACCAGGAGGACGGCGAAGAGGAGTTGCAGGGTGCTCATCGGACCGCCTCCACCGCGACGGGCGCGGAGGCGGCGGCCGCCGCGACCGGGTCCGGGCCGGAGGCCGGGCCGGCGCCCGGGGTGGCCGTGACCTGGTCCGCGTCCGGGGCCATCCGGACGATCCGTACCCGCTCGGCACGGTAGCGGTCCACCTGGCGCACCGAGAGCCGCCAGCCGGGGAGCTCGGCGCGGTCCCCGGGGGCCGGGATGCGCCCGAGGAGGTCGGCGACGAGCCCGGCGACGGTCTCGTACGGCCCGTCGGGCACGTCGAGGCCTATCCGGCGCAGGGTGTGCACCCGGCAGGAGCCGTCGGCCTCCCAGGCGGGTCGGCCGTCCTCGGCGGGGGCCGCGGCCAGCTCGGGCCGGCCGTCGGCGGCGGTGTCGTGCTCGTCGCGGACCTCGCCGACGAGCTCCTCCACGATGTCCTCCAGGGTGACCACACCGGCCGTGCCGCCGTACTCGTCGACGACCACCGCGATCGGCTGTTCCCGGCGCAGCCGCTCCAGGAGCGTCTGGGCGGGCAGCGTCTCGGGGACGAGGAGCGGCGGGACCGCGATCCGTCCGACGGGGGTGCGCAGACGGGCGTGCGGGGCGACGGCGAGCGCGTCCTTGAGGTGGACCATGCCGACGACCTCGTCGATGCGGTCCCGGTAGACCGGGAAGCGCGAGAGGCCGGTGGCCCGGGTGAGGTTGACGACGTCGGCCGCCGTCGCGTCCCACTGGAGGGCGCTGACCTTCACGCGCGGGGTCATGACCTGCTCGGCGGTGAGGCCGCCGAGAGACAGGGTCCGTACGAAGAGGTCGGCGGTGTCCTGTTCGAGCGCGCCGGCCTGGGCGGAGTGCCGGGCCAGCGAGACGAGCTCGCCGGGGGTACGGACCGAGTCCAGCTCCTCGGTGGGCTCGACGCCCAGGAGCCGGACCAGCCCGTTGGCGACCCGGTTGAGCAGGGAGATCACCGGCCGGAACAGCGCCGAGAAGCGGCGCTGCGGGGTGGCGACGAAGCGGGCGACCTGGAGCGGCCGGGAGACCGCCCAGTTCTTCGGCACGAGCTCGCCGACGACCATCTGGACGGCGGAGGCGAGGAGCATGCCGATCACCACGGAGATCCCGGAGACGGCCCCTTCGGGCAGTCCGGTCGCGGTCAGCGGCCCGTTGAGGAGGCCGGCGAGCGCGGGCTCGGCGAGCATGCCGACGACCAGCGAGGTGAGGGTGATGCCCAGCTGCGTGCCGGAGAGCTGGAAGGAGAGCTCGCGCAGCGCCGTGACGACATTGCGGGCGCGCCGGTCGCCGGCGGCCGCGGCCCGCTCGGCCTCGGCGCGCTCGACGGTCACGAGACCGAACTCGGCGGCCACGAAGAAGCCGTTGGCGAGGATCAGGAGGAAGGCCGCGCAGAGCAGCAGAAGGGAGACGATCATGCCGCCGCCTCCAGGGAGGGGGCGGCGCAGGTACTACCGGACGATCCGTCCATTGCTGGAGGGAGTCACTCCTCGGGTCGAAGGGTGGTCTCGCGGGCCGCGGCTGCGGCCCTGCACATGCGAGACGGTGGTGCCGCTCGGCACCACCGTCTCCAGAGTAGTCACGTGAACGCCCCGAGGGGCAGGGGGTCGGCCCCGGATGGGGGACGGATCGGGGTTTCCCCCAGCCCGCCCCGGGCCCGGATCGGGGGTTCCCCCAAGCCGGATCGGGGTCTCAGCGGGTTTCCGCGCTCGTTCCGCGGCTGTCCGCGAGGGCCCGCAGGGCGCGGGCGTCTCGGATCGCCGATTCCTTGGCGATCCCGGGCTGGATGCCGAGGGCCGGCATGCTCGTGCCGTCGCTCAGGTCCAGGAAGACCCAGGGGTCGCCGGGGCGGAGGTTGACCTTGAGGATCTCCGCCCAGGCGAGGCGCCGGCTCCTGGTGATGTTGACGACCGTCACGCCCTCCTCGTCGGCCACGACCTTGGGACGGCTCAGCAGGACCAGGACCCCGGAGAGCAGCGCCGCGGTGAAGACGAAGCTGGCGCGCTCCCCCGGCCCGAGGCGCTCCAGCATCATCGCGACGGCCGTGACGACGACGAACATCGTGACGCCCAGGGTCAGCAGGATCGCCCGGGTGCGACCGGGGCGGAAGGTGACCGGAAGGGCGGGCGTCGTGGACTGCGACATCGGGGGTTCCTCAGTGCCTGGTGGGACGGCGTCCTGACGGCGCCTGGTGAGACGGCGCCGGGTGGGACGGAGCCCTGGTGGGACGGTGCGGGCCGGCGGCCGTCAGAGGCGGCAGGCGTGGATGGCCGTGGTGAGGATGGCGCGGGCGCCGATCTCGTACAGGTCGTCCATGATCCGCTGGGCTTCCTTGGCGGGGACCATCGCGCGGACAGCGACCCAGCCCTCGTTGTGCAGCGGGGAGACGGTCGGCGACTCCAGGCCCGGGGTGAGGGCGACGGCCTGCTCCAGGTGCTCGGCACGGCAGTCGTAGTCCATCATCACGTACGAGCGGGCGACGAGGACGCCCTGGAGGCGGCGCATGAACTGCTGCACCTGCGGGTGGTCGTCCGCGGCGCCGTGGCGGCGGATGACGACGGCCTCGGAGGTCAGGATCGGCTCGCCGATGACCTCGAGGCCCGCGTTGCGCAGGCTGGTGCCGGTCTCCACGACGTCCGCGATGACCTGGGCGACGCCCAGCTGGATCGCGGTCTCGACGGCGCCGTCCAGGTGGACGACGGAGGCGTCGATGCCCTGGTCGGCGAGGTGCTTGGCGACGATGCCCTCGTAGGAGGTGGCGATCGTCATGCCGCCGAAGTCCTCGGGGCCGTTCGCGGTGCCCGGGCGGGTGGCGTAGCGGAAGGTGGAGCGGCCGAAGTTCAGCGGGAGGATCTCCTCGGCGCTGGCTCCGGAGTCCAGGAGCAGGTCACGGCCGGTGATGCCGATGTCCAGCTTCCCGGAGGCGACGTAGATCGCGATGTCCTTCGGCCGCAGGTAGAAGAACTCGACCTCGTTGTCGGGGTCGATGACCACCAGTTCCTTGGACTCCTTGCGCTGGCGGTAGCCGGCCTCATGGAGCATGGCCGACGCAGGTCCGGAGAGGGAACCCTTGTTGGGGACGGCGATGCGCAGCATGGGGTGAGCTTCCTTTGCCTGGGAGTTCTGGGGAGGGTGTGCAGCGTGGGGTTGCGCTCAGAGGTGGGCGTAGACGTCGTCGAGCGAGATCCCGCGGGCGACCATCATCACCTGGACGTGGTACAGCAGCTGCGAGATCTCCTCGGCGGCCGCTTCCTTGCCCTCGTACTCGGCGGCCATCCAGACCTCGGCGGCCTCCTCGACGACCTTCTTGCCGATGGCATGGACGCCCTTGCCCACCAGCTCCGCGGTGCGGGAGGTGGCCGGATCGCCGGTCTCTGCCTTGAGCTTGAGCTCGGAGAAGAGCTCTTCGAAGGTTTTGTTCGCCATGATGGTCCTAAGAGTACGGGGTAAGGGGCGCGGGCCTAGCGCCAGGGCTCGCTGACCGTGCGCAGGGTGGTGGCGGTGGCGACGGCGGCGGTGACCGCTTCGTGGCCCTTGTCCTCGGAGGAACCTTCGAGGCCGGCGCGGTCGAGCGCCTGCTCCTCGTTGTCGACGGTGAGAACACCGAATCCGACGGGTACGCCGGTGTCGATCGAGACCTGGGTGAGGCCGTGGGTGACGCCCTGGCACACGTACTCGAAGTGCGGCGTTCCGCCGCGGATGACGACGCCGAGCGCCACGATGGCATCGTAACCGCGCCCGGCGAGGACCTTCGCCACGACCGGGAGCTCGAAGCTGCCGGGGACGCGCAGGAGCGTCGGCTCGTCGATGCCGAGCTCGCTGAGGGCGCGCAGGGCGCCGTCGACGAGACCGTCCATGATCTTCTCGTGCCACTGCGCCGCGATGACCGCGACCCGGAGGTCGCCGCAGTTCTTCACGCTGAGGACGGGTGCGCCCTTGCCGCTCATGTCTCTCCTAGCCGATTCGTACGTGGGTGATCACTGGTTGTTGCAGGTGGAGGCCGGGGAGCCGTCCAGCCAGGGCAGGTCGTGCCCCATCCGGTCCCGCTTGGTGCGCAGGTAGCGGAGGTTGTGCTCGCCCGCCTGGACCGGCATGGGCTCGCGGCCCTCGACCCTCAGGCCGTGCCGGGTGAGGGCGTCGATCTTGTCGGGGTTGTTGGTCATCAGACGCAGGCTGCGGACGCCGAGGTCGCCGAGGATCTGCGCGCCGGCCGCGTAGTCGCGGGCGTCGGCGGGCAGCCCGAGCTCCAGGTTGGCGTCGAGGGTGTCGCGGCCCTGCTCCTGGAGCTCGTACGCCCGCAGCTTGGACAGCAGGCCGATGCCGCGGCCCTCGTGGCCGCGCAGGTAGACGACGACGCCGCGCCCGGCCTCGGTGACGCGGTCCATGGAGGCCTGCAGCTGGGGGCCGCAGTCGCAGCGCAGGGAGTGGAAGACGTCGCCGGTGAGGCACTCGGAGTGGACCCGGACGAGGACGTCCTCGCCGTCGCCGATCTCGCCGTGGACGAGGGCGACGTGCTCGACGCCGTCCACGGTGGAGCGGTAGCCGTACGCGGTGAACTCGCCGTGCGCGGTGGGGAGGTGGACCTCCGCCTCGCGGCGGACGGTGGGCTCGGCGGAGCGCCGGTAGGCGATCAGGTCCTCGATTGAGATGATCGTCAGGCCGTGCTTGCGGGCGAAGGGGACCAGCTCGGGCAGGCGCAGCATCACGCCGTCCTCGCCGGCGATCTCGACGATGGCGCCGGCCGGGCGGAGGCCCGCGAGGCGGGCGAGGTCGACGGCGGCCTCGGTGTGTCCGTTGCGGACGAGGACGCCGCCGGGCTTGGCGCGCAGCGGGAAGATGTGGCCGGGGCGGACGAAGTCGCCGGGCTCGTGGCTGCCGGAGGCCAGCATCCGCAGGGTGGTGGCGCGGTCGGCGGCGGAGATGCCGGTGGTGACGCCGTGCGCGGAGGACGCGTCGACGGAGACGGTGAAGGCCGTGCGCATCGACTCGGTGTTGTGCGCGACCATCTGCGGGAGTTCGAGGCGCTCCAGCTCCTCGTCCTCCATGGGGGCGCAGATCAGGCCGCGGCACTCGCTCATCATGAAGGCGACGATCTCGGGGGTGGCCTTCTCGGCGGCGATGACGAGGTCGCCCTCGTTCTCGCGGTCCTCGTCGTCGACGACGACGACGGGCCGGCCGGCGGCGATGTCGCGGATGGCCTGCTCGACGGGGTCGAGGGCGAGGTCGGTGGCGTCCCAGAGGGGATGTGCGCTCATGCGTGGGCTCCTTCCAGGACGGTGGCGCCGCGGGAGCGCAGCCACCAGTCGCGCAGGCCCCACAGGACGAGCGCGCCGTAGATGACGTAGACGAAGCCGGAGAAGGCGTAGCCGTTGGCGAAGTTCAGCGGGACGCCGACCAGGTCGACGAGCAGCCAGGCGAACCAGAACTCGACCATGCCGCGGGCCTGGGCGTACATGGCCACGATGGTGCCCACGAAGATGTAGGCGTCGGGCCAGGGGTCCCAGGACAGCGTCGGGAAGGCCTCGAAGAGCAGGGCGACGGCGACGGTGCCGACGGCGGCCGCGGCGACCATGCCGGCCCGCTCGGCCCAGGTGGCGAAGCGGACGGCGATCTGGCCGTCCGTGCCCTCGCCCTTGCGGCGCTGCCACTGCCACCAGCCGTAGAGGGCCACGAGCATGACGACGACCTGCTTGCCGGCGCTGCCGGCGAGGTGGCCGTAGAAGGCGCCGAAGAGGATCAGGCCGGCGAGGAACTGCACGGGCCAGGTCCAGACGGAGCGGCGCCAGCCCAGGGTGAGGGCGACGAGTCCGAAGATGTTGCCGATCATGTCGGACCAGATGATCTTCTGGTCGAGGACGGTGAACGCCTCGGAGTTGAGCCAGTTCACTTCTCGTTCTCCTTGGCGTCGGTGCCGAGCAGCCGCTCGACGTACTTGGCGATGACGTCCACTTCGAGGTTGACCGGGTCGCCGGACTGCTTGATGCCGAGCGTGGTCAGGTCGAGGGTGGTCGGGATGAGGCTGATGGTGAACCAGTCGTCGGCGACCTCGACGACGGTGAGGCTGACGCCGTCGACCGTGATCGAGCCCTTCTCGACGACGTACCGGGAGAGGTGGGCGGGCAGGCCGACCTTGACGAGCTCCCAGTGCTCGGAGGGGGTCCGCTCCAGGATGGTGCCGGTGCCGTCGACGTGGCCCTGGACGATGTGACCGCCGAGGCGGCCGCCCACGGCCATGGGCCGCTCCAGGTTGACGCGGGAGCCGACCGCGAGGGCGCCGAGGCTGGACCGCTTGAGGGTCTCGGCCATGACGTCGGCGGTGAACTCGCCGTCGCCGAACTCGACGACCGTGAGACAGACACCGTTGACGGCGATGGAGTCGCCGTGCTGGGCGCCTTCCGTGACCAGGGGGCCGCGCAGCCGGAAGCGGGAGGCGTCCTCCAGCTGCTCGACGGCGACGACCTCGCCCAGTTCTTCGACGATTCCGGTGAACACGGTCAGGCTCCCTTGGGGGTCGGGACGGCGGTGATGCGCAGGTCTGTTCCGATGCGCGTGGCCTCGGTGATGTCGAGCCGCAACGCTTCGGTGATGGTGGTGATTCCGGCGTCGGCGAGGGCGGCGGGGCCCGCGCCGAGGAGGACCGGGGCGAGGTAGCCGACGACCTGGTCGACGGCGCCCGCGGCGATGAAGGCGCCCGCGAGGGTGGGGCCGCCTTCGAGGAGGACGGAGCGGACACCGCGCGCGTGGAGGGCGTCCAGGAGGGCCGGGACGGAGAGACCGCGCTCGGCCCTGGGAAGCCGTACGACGTCCGGGAGGGTGGTCTCGGCGTCCTCGGCGACGGCGATCACGGTGGGGGCGGCCTCGTCGAGGACCCGGGCGCCGGGCTTGACGGCGGCGGCCTCGGTGTCGACGACGACCCGCAGCGGCTGTACGGCGCCTTCGATGCCGCGCACGGCCAGGTGGGGGTCGTCGGTACGGGCGGTGCCGGAGCCGACGACGACGGCGTCGGCCTCGGCGCGCAGCCGGTGGACGTCGGCGCGGGACTCGGCGGAGCTGATCCAGCGGGAGGTGCCGTCGGCGGCGGCGATCCGGCCGTCGAGGGTGGCGGCGTACTTCCAGCGGACGAAGGGGCGGCCCTCGCGGACGGAGGTGAGCCAGGCGAGGTTGCCGGCCTCGGCCTCGTCCTCCAGGAGGCCCTGCTCGACCTCGATCCCGGCGGCGCGGAGGGTGTCGGCACCGCCCGTGGCCTGCGGGTTCGGGTCACCGACGGCGTACACGACCCGGCTGATCCCGGCCTCGATCAGGGCCTGGGCGCAGGGGCCGGTGCGGCCGGTGTGGTTGCAGGGTTCGAGGGTGACGTAGGCCGTGCCGCCACGGGCCAGGACGCCGGCCGCGCGCAGGGCATGGACCTCGGCGTGGGGGCCGCCGGCGCGCTGGTGGAAGCCTTCGCCGACCTGGTGTCCGGAGGCGTCGGTGATGACGCAGCCGACGACGGGGTTGGGGCTGGTGGCGCCGAGTCCGCGCGCGGCGAGCTCGACGGCGCGTCGCATGGCGGTGATGTCGGCCTGCTGGGCCACCGGGTCCTCCTGCCTCTTCGGGCACGGACTCCGGGGCCTGTCGATGACGACAGAGAGCGGGTACGACGCTTCGCACGGGTATGCCGGTACGGCCGGAAGCCACGGGTGCGCCGACGAAGAGCGGCCACCAGCGGACGTACGGCCGGCACACCCCTGGAAGGGGTCGCCCGCCGCGCACTGCCTCCCATCCGGACTTTCACCGTCGGTCCAGGAATTTCACCTGGTCAACCGGCCGCTGGCTGCGGACGGGTCGCGGACTATACCGCCGGTTCGGAATTACACCGACCCCGGAGTGCGCTGCTGCTGATACAGGGCCAGTGTGCCACGCCGCGCGGGAAGCGATAGCCCGGAGCCCTGTGGGCTGGCTCACAGACTCCCCCAGGGCCCTTCTTTGGTCCAGACCTATTGACGCACTGGTCTAGTCCTCTTAATCTCCGTGTCACCTCCGAGGTAACGGTCCGTCGGCGTGCGCACTCCACGGGCCCAACACGACCCACCCCCTTGTTCGTTGTGTTCCGCAGACCTCCCTTGGAGGAACCGATCGTGCTGTCCCCCACGGCAAAGAGAGCCTCGCTGCTCGCGTCCGGCGCGGCCGTCGCCGGGCTGCTGCTCAGCTCGCTCTCCGGCGGCGTCTCGTACGCGGCCGACAACGAGTTCTGTCGCCCCGACGGGCTCTACAAGACGCCCGGCGTCGACGTCCCGTACTGCTCGGTCTACGACACCGAGGGCCGCGAGAAGATGGGCGCGGACCACCAGCGCCGGGTCATCGGCTACTTCACCGGCTGGCGCACCGGCAAGAACGGCCAGCCCGCCTACCTGGCCAAGGACATCCCGTGGGACAAGATCACCCACATCAACTACGCCTTCGGTCACATCGGCAGCGACAACAAGCTCTCCGTGGGCACGAACGGCCCCGACAACGCCGCCACCGGGATGACCTGGCCCGGTGTCGCGGGCGCCGAGATGGACCCCGCGTACGCGTACAAGGGTCACTTCAACCTGCTCAACAAGTTCAAGAAGCAGCATCCGAACGTCAAGACGCTGATCTCGGTCGGCGGCTGGGCGGAGACCGGGGGCTACTTCGCGGACAACGGCGACCGGGTGAACTCCGGCGGCTTCTACTCGATGGCCACCAACGCCGACGGTTCGGTCAACCAGGCCGGGATCGACACCTTCGCGAACTCGGCGGTCGACTTCATCCGCACGTACGGGTTCAACGGCGTCGACATCGACTACGAGTACCCGACCACGATGAAGGACGCGGGCAACCCGCTCGACTGGCAGCTCGCCAACGCGCGCCGCGCCGGGCTCGTGCAGGGCTACGCGGCCCTCATGAAGTCCCTGCGCGAGAAGCTGGACACGGCCGGCGCCGCCGACGGCAAGCACTACCTGCTGACCGTCGCCGCCCCCTCCTCCGGCTACCTGCTGCGCGGCATGGAGACCTTCCAGATGCAGAAGTATCTGGACTACGTCAACATCATGTCCTACGACCTGCACGGGGCCTGGAACGAGTACGTCGGGCCCAACGCCTCCCTCTTCGACGACGGCAAGGACGGCGAGCTCGCCGCGGCCAACGTCTACGGCTCCTCGCAGTACGGCTCCATCGGCTACCTCAACACCGACTGGGCGTACCACTACTTCCGCGGCTCCATGCCGGCCGGCCGCATCAACATCGGCCTGCCCTACTACACCCGCGGCCACAAGAACGTGCAGGGCGGCACCGACGGCCTGTGGGGCAAGGCCTCCGCGGCCACCTGCCCGGCCGGGGCCGGTCTGACCAAGTGCGGCGACGGTGCCACCGGCATCGACAACCTGTGGCACGACAAGGACACCAACGGCGTCGAGTCGCCCGCGGGCTCCAACCCGATGTGGCACGCCAAGAACCTCGAGAAGGGGATCGTCGGCGACTACGTCACCCAGTACGGCTTCCCGGCGAACACCACGCTGACCGGCACCTACGCCCGCAAGTACGACGCGACCCTCGTCGCGCCGTGGCTGTGGAACGCCGAGAAGAAGGTCTTCCTCTCCACCGAGGACGAGCAGTCCGTGGCCGCGAAGGCCGACTACGTGGTCAGCCGCGGCATCGGCGGCACCATGGTCTGGGAGATGGCCGGCGACTACGCCTGGAACGCGGGCAAGGGTCAGTACGAGATGGGCTCCACGCTCACCTCGCTGATGTACGACAAGTTCAAGGCGGCCACCCCGTACGGCGCGAAGAAGTCGAACAAGGCGCTGCCGACCCAGGCCGTGAAGATCGACACCCAGTTCACCGAGTTCAAGCTGGGCGACTCGAACTACCCGATCACCCCGAAGATCAAGATCACCAACAACACGGCGACGACGCTGCCCGGCGGCACGGAGTTCCAGTTCGACTACGGCACCTCCGCCCCGGCCAACGCCTCCGACCAGTCCGGCTTCGGCACGAAGGTCATCAGCAGCGACCACACGGGCTCGAACGTGGGCGGCCTGAAGGGCGACTTCCACCGCGTCTCCCTGAAGCTCCCGGCCTGGCAGTCGCTTGCCCCGGGCGCCACGATCGACCTGGCCTTCAACTACTACCTGCCGGTGTCCACGCCCTCCAACTGGACGGTGAACATCAACGGCACGACGTACGCCCTCGCCGGGGACCTGGCGCGCGGCACGACGGTCGTGGAGCCGGGCACCACCACCCCGCCGACGACTCCCCCGACGACGGAGCCCACCACCCCGCCGACGACGCCGCCCACCACGGGCTGCACCGCCCCGGCGTACGTGGCGGGCACGATCTACAACGCGGGCAACGAGGTCTCCCACAAGGGCCACAAGTGGAAGGCCCAGTGGTGGACCCAGAACGAGGAGCCGGGCACGACCGGCGACTGGGGCGTCTGGAAGGACCTCGGCGCCTGCTGACACGCTCCCTCCGATGAACCCCCGGCGGCGGACACTCACGGCCCTTGCCGCCGCCGGGCCCACAGCGCCGCGCCCCCCTGTCCGGGGCGCGGCGCGTTCGCGTTCCCGCTGCGGGGCGGTCAGGCTGAAGACATGAGCACGATCCTGGTGACCGGCGGTACGGGAACGCTCGGACGGCCCGTCTGCGAGCGGCTGCGCGCGGACGGGCACGAGGTACGGGTGCTCAGCCGGCACTCGCCGCCGTACGCCGTCGACCTGCGGCAGGGCGGACCGCTGCTCGACCGGGCGGTCGACGGGGTGGACGCGGTCGTCCACTGCAGCAACATCCTGCGCGGCGACAAGGACGCCGCCCGCCTCCTGATCGAGGCTGCGCGGCGGGCCCGGGTGCCGCACCTGGTGTACATCTCGATCGTCGGCGTCGACCGGGTGCCGCTCCCCTACTACCGGACCAAGTACGCGGTGGAGCGCATGATCCGCGCGTCCGGCATCCCGTGGACCCTGCTGCGCGCCACCCAGTTCCACGACCTGATCCTCCAGCTGCTCCAGGGCCTCGCGAAGCCGCCCGTGATGCTGCTCCCCAAGGACGTCCGGGACCAGCCGCTGGAGGTCACGGAGGCGGCCGCGCGCCTCGCCGAGCTGGCCGTTCGGTCCCCGGCTGGCCGGGTGGAGGACATGGGCGGCCCGGAGATCCTCACCTTCAGGGAGCTGGCCCAGGCCTATCTGCGGGCGACCGGGCGCCGGCGCCGCCTCGTGGAGGTACCGCTGCCGGGCCGCGTCTACCAGGGGCTGCGGCACGGCGGCCATCTGGCGCCGGAACGAGCGGTGGGCCGGGTGGCCTTCGAGGAGTTCCTCGCGCTGCGGTTCCCGCCCGAGACCTAGGGGAACAGCTCGTCCTGCGCCGCGTCCCGTGCCCGGAGCAGGGCGCCGCGGAGGACCGCCGTGTCGCCGAGGGTCGTGGCGCGGACCTCGGTGCGCAGGGGGGAGAGGGCCGCGAGTTCGGTCTCGACCCGGGCGGCGAGTTCCGGCCCGCCCTGGTGGCCGGTCTCCCCGGCGAGGACGACGCAGCCGGGGTCCAGGACGGAGACGACGGCGGCCGCGCCGACGGCGAGGCGGCGGGCGAGGGCGTCGAGGAAGGGGCCGTGGCCCGCCGCGAGCGCGTCGGCCGGGTCGAGGCCGTGGGCGGCGGCGAGGGCGTCGACGGCCGCCGCGCAGGCCAGTTCGTGGAAGCCGCCGTCGCAGCCGGTGGCCGAGGGCAGTCCCGAGGTGCCCGGGACCGGCAGGAAGCCGATCTCCCCCGCGCCGCCGGAGGCGCCCCGGCGCAGCCGGCCGTCCAGGACGACGGCGGCGCCGACGCCCTGGCCGAGCCAGAGCAGGACGAAGTCCTCGCGGTCGCGGGCGGCGCCCTCGCGGAGTTCGGCGACGGCGGCGAGGTTGGTCTCGTTCTCGACGAGGACGTGGGCGGGCAGCCGTTCCTGGAGGACGCCGACGAGCCGCCGGTGCCAGGCGGGCAGCCCGGAGGAGTCGCGCAGCTCGCCGGTGGCGGGGTCGATGAGCCCCGGGGCGCCGACGGCGACGCTGTGCAGCCGGTCGGCGCCGGCCTCCTTCACGGTGCGCTCCAGGAGCGCGACCGCCTTCTCGACGGCCGGTCCCGTGCCGTGGTCGTCGCCGACGGGGACGGTGGCCTCGGCGAGCCTGGTGCCGAGGAGGTCGGCGACGGTGACGGAGACCGAGCGGGTCCGGACGTCAAGGGCGGCGAGGTGGGCGCGGTCGGCGACGATCCCGTACAGCTTGGCGTTGGGGCCGCGGCGCTCGGCTCCGGCCTCGCCGACGACATGGACGAGACCCGAGCCCTGGAGCCGCTCGACGAGGTCGGCGACGGTCGGGCGGGAGAGCCCGGTGAGCGTCTTGAGCTGAGTGGCCGTCAACGGGCCTTCGTCCTGGAGCAGTCGCAGGGCGAACCGGTCGTTGATGGCTCGTGCGGTGCTCGGGGATGCGGCCATGCGGCGATCCTCTCAGACGCGTCGGACCCGGGGGCCCTCACCGCGCTCTATTTATCAGGCAGGGTTCCTGATAGTTTACGCGACAGACCCCGGCACACCACGACCACAGGGAGGGCCCATGGCGGCGGAGACCGTCACCAGCACCGATCGCCTCCGGCGGGCGCGCTTCGCCGTCGCCGCCGTCTTCTGCGTGCACGGCGCGGTCACCGGGAGCTTCGCCACCCGGATCCCCTGGATCCAGGAGCACGCGGGCGTCAGCGCCGGTCAGCTCGGGCTCGCGCTCGCCTTCCCCGCGCTCGGCGCCTCCCTCGCGATGCCGCTGGCCGGGGCCGTCTCGCACCGCTTCGGCGCCCGTACGGCGCTGCGCGGCCTGCTCGCCCTGTGGACGCTCGCCCTCACCCTGCCCTCGCTGGCCCCGAACGTCTGGGGGCTGTGCGGCGCGCTCCTCGTGTACGGGGCGACCGCGGGCATGTCCGACGTGGCGATGAACGCGCTGGGCGTCGAGACCGAGAACCGGCTCGGCAAGTCCATCATGTCGAGCCTGCACGGCATGTGGAGCGTGGGCGCCCTGCTCGGCTCCGCCGCCGGCACGGTCGCCGCCCACCTCGGCGGCGACGCCCGGCTGCACCACCTGGTCGCGGCCCTCGTGCTCACCGCGCTCGGCCTGATCTTCTGCCAGGGCGTGCTCGACGTCCGCAGCACCCCGGAGGAGGATCCGCCGCCGCGCTTCTCGCTGCCGCCGAAGTCCGCGCTGATCATCGGCGCCATCGGTTTCTGCGGGGTGTTCGCGGAGGGCGCCAGCCTCGACTGGTCGGCCGTCTACCTCCGGGACGAGCTGGGCAGCTCGGCGGGGCTCGCGGCCGCCTCCACGACCGCCTTCGCGCTGACGATGGCCGTGGCGCGGCTCGTCGGCGACCGCGTGGTGGACCGCTTCGGGGCGGTCCGTACGGTACGGGTCGGGGGCGCCGTCGCCACCCTCGGCGGGGTCCTGGTGGTCCTCGCCCCGCACGCCGCCGTCGCGATGGCCGGTTTCGGTCTGATCGGGCTCGGGATCGCGGTCGTCGTCCCGCTGGCCTTCGCCGCGGCCGGGCGCAGCGGGCCGAACCCGAGCCAGGCCATCGCGGGCGTCGCCACCATCACGTACACCTCGGGTCTGATCGCCCCCTCGGCGATCGGCGGCATCGCCGACGCGACCTCGCTGGTCTTCTCCTTCGGCCTGGTCACCCTGCTGACCCTGGGTCTGGTGCTCGGCGCGGGCGTGCTCAGGACCGGCGGCCGGGAGACGGCCTCGTCGGCGCCCGCGCCCGCGAAGAGCGCCGGCCCGGTCGGATAGGACGAATCACCGGAAATCCGCGACCTCCGGCGACGCATACCATGTGGCTGATCTTTTGCGGTCGCGACACGGCCGCCGGAAACCGGAGAACGGGAGCGACCTCATGAACCTCGGCGTGCGCTGGACCCTGCACGGCGACGGGAGAACACCCGCTCCGGGAGCGGTCGTCCGCCCGGACGAGCGGCTCTCCTGGCCCCGTACGGTCGGCCTCGGCGCGCAGCACGTCGTCGCCATGTTCGGCGCGTCCTTCGTCGCCCCGGTCCTCATGGGCCTGGACCCGAACCTCGCGATCATGATGTCCGGTGTCGCGACCGCGATCTTCCTGCTCGCGACCCGCGGCACCGTCCCGTCCTACCTGGGCTGCTCGCTCTCCTTCGTCGGCGTCGCCGCCGCCATCCGGGCCTCCGGCGGCACCAGCGCCACCGTGACCGGCGCGGTCCTCGTCGTCGGCGCGGTGCTCTTCCTGGCCGGTCTCGCCGTCCGGAAGTTCGGCGCCCGGATCATCCACGCGGCGATGCCGCCGATCGTGACCGGCGCCGTCGTCATGCTGATCGGCTTCAACCTGGCACCGGTCACCGCCTCGACGTACTGGCCGCAGGACCAGTGGACGGCCCTGCTGGTGATGCTGTTCACCGGTCTTGCCGTGGTCTGTCTGCGCGGCTTCTGGTCCCGGATCGCGATCTTCCTGGGCCTGGTCTTCGGCTACGCCATCTCGTGGGTCTTCGACCTCGTCTTCGGCAAGATCCACTCGATGTCCCCGGGCGGCCAGGTCACCGACCACTGGCGGCTCGACCTCTCCGGCGTGGGCAAGGCCGACTGGATCGGCCTGCCGACCCTCCACGGCCCGAGCTTCGAGTGGTCCGCGATCCTCGTCGCGCTCCCCGTCGTCATCGCCCTGATCGCCGAGAACGCCGGCCACGTCAAGGCCGTCGGCGAGATGACCGGCGACAACCTCGACGACCAGCTCGGCACCGCGATCGCCGCCGACGGCGCCGCCTCGGTGCTGTCGACCGCCGTGGGCGGCCCGCCGAACACCACGTACTCCGAGAACATCGGCGTCATGGCCGCCACCCGCGTCTACTCGACCGCCGCCTACTGGGCCGCCGCCGGCTTCGCGCTGCTCTTCGGCCTCTGCCCCAAGTTCGGCGCGATCGTCGCCGCGATCCCCGGCGGCGTCCTCGGCGGCATCACGGTGATCCTGTACGGCATGATCGGCCTGCTCGGCGCCCAGATCTGGATCAACGCCAAGGTCGACCTGCGCAATCCGCTGAACCTGGTCCCGGCCGCCGCCGGCATCATCATCGGCGTCGGCGGCGTGAAGCTGACCTTCACCGACACCTTCGAGCTGGGCGGCATCGCCCTCGGCACGATCGTCGTGATCACCGGCTACCACGTGCTGCGGGCCTTCGCCCCGGCCCACCTCAAGACGCAGGAACCGCTCCTGGACGCCGGCACCAGCTCGTACGAGACGCACACGGACGGCGTGTCGAAGAACTGAGTGATTCGCCCGTTCTGGGGAAGCCGGGCCCGAGGAGTTCCCTCCCGGGCCCGGCGGCTGGGAGCCTGCCCCCATGGCGCAGACCCAGGGGACCGAAGAGCGGATCGGCCAGTTCGTCGCGGTCGACCCCGTGGTGGACCGGATGCGGGCGCTCCGCTCCGGCTGGCATCCGGCCGACGGGGTCGCCGTCTTCAACCGGGTCTATCTCACGGTCACCGAGGAGATCGGCCACGCCATCGAGGCGGGCACCTTCGCCGACCGGCGGGCCGCCGCCACCCTCGACGTACGGTTCGCCGAGCGCTATCTCGCGGCGGTCGACTCCGTCATCGGCGGCCGTCCCGCCCCCGCCTGCTGGCGGCCCCTCTTCCACTACCGCCGCCATCCCGGCGTACGGCCGCTGCAGTTCGCGCTGGCCGGGATCAACGCCCACATCGGCCACGACCTGGCGCTCGCGGTGGTGGACTCCTGCCGGGTCCTGGAGTGCGCCCCGGCGGACCTGGAGGACGAGTTCGACCGGGTCGGAGACATCCTCGTCCTCCTGGAGGAGCGCATCCGGGAGGAACTGATGCCGGGCCCGGACCTCCTGGAGGTCGCGGACCCGCTGACGCATCTGCTCGGCTGCTGGAGCCTGGACCGGGCCCGCGACGGGGCCTGGCTCGCCGCCCGCTCGCTGTGGCAGCTGCGGCGGCTGCCCGACCTGGCCGAGGAGTTCACCGAACGCCTCGACCGGTCGGTGGGCCTGGTGGGGCGGATGCTGCTCACCCCACTCACACGCCCTTAGGGCCTGTCTGACAATTCGCGCCGGATCAGGCCGGGCGGGCCGGACCCGGCGGGAATTGTCAGACAGACCCTTAAGGGCCTCAGTCCTCCGGCAGCTCGACCGGGGCGATCTCGTCGTACACGTCGCCCGGACCCGGGTTGGTGCCGTCGGTCGCGCCGCCGAAGTGGTGCATGACGCCCCAGACCGCGTTGAGCGCCGTCTGCACCGCGCCCTCGGCCCAGCCGGCCGTCCAGGAGATGTCGTCGCCGGCGAGGAAGATGCCGCGCTTGTCCTCGGGCAGCCGGTCCTGCATGAAGTGCGTGAACAGGCGGCGCTGGTAGCGGTAGTGACCCGGCAGGTTCGCCTTGAAGGCGCCCATGAAGAAGGGCTCGTTCTCCCAGGAGACCGTCACCGGGTTGCCGATGATGTGCTTCCGGATGTCGACCTTCGGGTAGATCTCGCCGAGCGACTTCAGCATGACCTCCATCCGCTCGTTCGCCGAGAGCGGCAGCCACTTCAGGCTGTCGTCGCACCAGGTGTACGAGAGGCAGATGACGGCCGGCTTGTCCGGGCCCTCGTCCAGGAGGTAGGTGCCGCGGGTCATCCGGTCGGTCAGCGTCATCGACATGACGTCCCGGCCGGTCTCCTCGTCCTTGTCCAGCCAGAACGGCCGATCCACGGGCACGAACAGCTTCGAGGACTCCATGTAGTGGGTGCGCTCGATCGCGGTCCAGTGGTCGATCGGGAAGAGCGAGTCGTCGCAGGCGATCTTGGAGAGCAGCATCCAGGACTGGGCGGTGAAGATCGCCGCCTGGTACGTGCGGATGTCGCCGGAGGCGTCGGTGACGGTGATCCGGTTGCCGGCGGTCCGGTTGAGCCGCGTCACGGCCGGCTTCGGGGCGCCCTCGTGCAGGGAGCTGAGCGAGGTGCCCTGCGCCCAGTGGACGATCTTCTCCGGCTCGCGCTCCCACAGGCGCAGCGGCAGCTGCTGCGAGCCGCCGACGATGCCGCGGTGGTGGTCGTCGGCCTCGGTGTAGACGACGCGGAGGATCTCCAGGATGGAGTTGGGGAAGTCGGTGTCCCAGCCGCCGGTGCCGAAGCCGACCTGGCCGAAGATCTCGCGGTGCCGGAAGGACTTGAAGGCCTCGGAGTCGCAGAGGAAGCCGTAGAAGGTCTGGTTGTCGAGCTTCTCGACGAGCTTCGACCAGATCTCGCGGATGCGCGGGACGTCGCGCTCGCGCATGGCCTGGTTCATGTCGGAGAAGTCGGCGCCCTCGTCCAGGCAGGCGTTCCACGCGTTCATCACGTCGCGGTAGACCTGCGGGAGGTCGTCGACGGTGGTGGCGTAGTGCGACTCGCCCTTGAGGTCGACGACGGTCGACGGGGTCGACTCGGCCAGCGGGTTCGGGAAGGGCGTGGTCTCCAGGCCGACCAGGTCGATGTAGTGCTGGAGCGCGGTCGAGGAGGGCGGGAAGCGCATGGCGCCCATCTCGGCGGTGAGGCCCTCGGTGCCGGTGCCCTCGAAGCCGACGGTGCGCAGTCGGCCGCCGATCTGGTCGGCCTCGTAGACGACGGGCTTGAGGCCCATCTTCATGAGCTCGTAGGCGGCGATGATGCCGGAGAGCCCGCCGCCGATGACCGCGACCTCGGTGCCGTGCTCGGTGGCCGGTATCTGGCCGAGCCCGGCCGGGTGGGCCAGGAAGTCGTCGTAGGCGTACGGGAAGTCCGGACCGAACATGGTGATCGGCGGCTGGCCGTCGCTGTGGGGGACGGCGGTCGTGGGCACCGTGGACGTCATGGGGTACGGACTCCTTGCACGGAAAAAGGTGAGGCAGGTCAGGAAAGCGAGGGGGCTCAGACGAGGGAGCCGTAGAGGCCGGGGCGCCGGTCGCGGAGGTAGGGGTTCTCCGCGCGGGAGGCCGCGAGGAAGGCCGGGTCGACGTCGCCGAGGACGAGGTCCTCGCCGCGCCCGGCGCGGGCCCGGGCGGTGCCGTCGGGGCCGGCCAGGGTGGAGAGGCCGACGAACTCGAAGTCGCCCTCGGGACCGGTCCGGTTGGCGTACGCGATGTAGAGCTGGTTCTCGAAGGCGCGGACCGGTACCACGGACAGGGGCACGACCTCGGCGGGGTGCATGAGCGCGGTCGGTACGAGGAGGAGGTCCGTACCGGCCAGCGCGTGCGCCCGGACGTTCTCGGGGAACTCGACGTCGTAGCAGATCATCATGCCGACGGTGAGCCCGCCGAGCTCCGCCTGGACGAGGGGCTCGTCACCGGGGGTGAACCACTGGAGCTCGAAGTCCCCGAAGAGGTGGGTCTTGCGGTACCGCGCGAGGGGGACGCCGTCGGCGCCGATGAGCTGCGCGGAGTTGTAGAGGACTCCGTGCCGCTCGGTGTCCCGCTCCGGGTAGCCGTAGCCGACGGCCAGGCCGTGGCGCACGGCGATCGCGGCGACGGCGCGGGCGGAAGGGCCGTCGGACGGCTCGGCCAGGCGCGCGATGTCGGCGCCAATGGCGTAGCCGGTGAGGAAGAGCTCGGGGGCGAGCAGCACGCTCGCTCCGGCGGCCGCGGCGCGGGCGGCGGCCTCGTCGAGGATCTTGAGGTTGGCGGCCACGTCACCGAGCTCACCGGAGCTCTGGAGCAGGGCGGTGCGCAGCGCGGGCATCGGCGATCCTCGGGGGTCGAAAGTTGAGGGGGAAGACGTCAAAAACGGTACGGTTTCGCGCTCTCCCGGGACAAGGCGGCAGCGTTGCGGACCGACCGTCGAACCGTTGCGCGATGAGCGGCCGGGGCGTCGATTCGTTGCGTACGGCTCCGACCGTGGTCGTACGGCTCCCCCGCCGCGCGGCGGAGACGAGGACCGTTCTGCGGCGCGACGCCCGGGCGGGTCTCGCGCGGAAGAGTGGTGGTCGTCCGGAAGACCTGCCGGACGACCTGCCGAAGGGGACCACGATGAACCGCCGTACGAAGATCGTCGCCGTAGCCGCCGCCGTGCTGCTCACCCTGGGGGCCGGGGGTGTCGCCGTCGCCTCGGGAGGGGACGGCGGGCACGGGCACGGCACGGTCCGGGAGGCCGCGGCGCTGACCGGGACGGCCAAGCTGTACCGGCCGGCCGGCGACGACATCACGTTCAGCTTCGACGCGCACCTGGCGGCGAAGGACAACAAGGATCCGCAGGCCGCGACCGGCACCTTCCGGTTCAGCCACTACAAGGACGGGAAGGGCGGCTACGCGGTGGCCAAGGTCGACTGCCTCACCACGGGCGGCAAGGTGGCCGTGGTGACGGGCGTCGTGACCGAGACCGACGTGGACGCCTTCAGGAACAAGCGCGTCGGGATCTCGGTGCACGACGACGGGAAGCACGACCGCCTGGGCTACAGCTGGGTCGGCCGGGACACGAACCTGGAGGTTCCGCCCTGCCTGAGCTCGGCTCCGTTCGAGACGGTGCAGAAGGGCACCGGTGACTTCAAGGTGCTGCCCTGGCAGGTCGACTACCCGACCGAGTGACCGGGGGAACGACCGGGTGACCGGGGGAACGACCGGGTGACCGCGGGAACGACCGAGGGGCGGTGCGGGAACCACGGCCCGCACCGCCCCTCCTCCCGTCGGACTACGCGGGCGAGCCCGAGGAGAAGCGCCGCAGCAGCGGCGAGAGCACCAGGACGGACTTGGTGCGCTCCACGAAGGGCTCGCCCGCGATGCGCTCCAGGACGCGCTCGAAGTGGCGCATGTCCGAGGCGAAGACCTGGACGACGGCGTCCGCGTCACCGGTGACGGTGGACGCGGACACCACCTCGGGGTACCGCTCCAGACCTCGCCGGATGTCCTCCGGCGAGGTGTTGTGACGGCAGTAGATCTCGACGAAGCCCTCGGTCTCCCAGCCGAGCGCCGCCGGGTCCACCCGTACGGTGAATCCGGTGATGGCGCCCTCGGCCCGGAGCCGGTCCACGCGCCGCTTCACGGCGGGGGCGGAGAGTCCGACGAGCGAGCCGATGTCGGCGTAGCTGCGGCGGGCGTCTTCCGCGAGGGCGTGGACGATGCGTTCGTCGAGGTCATTGAGTCGCACTACGGGTGGATCACTTCTGTTCGGATGCCAGTCGGGAGCGGCGAATGCCGTACAGGAAGTAGAACACGAGCCCGGCGGCCATCCAGCAACCGAAGACCACCCAGGTGACGGCATCGAGGCTGAACATGTTGTAGGCGCAGAAGATGAAACCGAGGACCGGGAAGACCGGGCCGAGGGCCACCTTGAAGGTGCGCGGCATGTCGGGGCGGGTGTAGCGGAGCACGATGACCGCGATGTTGACCAGGCCGAAGGCGAAGAGGGTGCCGATGCTGGTGGCGTCGACGAGCTTGCCGAGCGGGATGACCGAGGCGAGCGCGCCGCAGAAGAGCGAGACGATGACCGTGTTCACGCGCGGGGTGCCGGTCTTGCCGCTGACCTTGCCGAAGACCTTGGGGACCAGGCCGTCGCGGGACATCGCGAAGAGGATGCGGGTCTGGCCGTAGAGGACGGTGAGGACGACGCTGGCGATGGAGATGACTGCGCCGGCGGCGAGCATCGTGCCCCAGAAGGTCTGGCCGGTGACGTCGTTCATGATCGCCGCGAGCGTGGCCTCGGAGCCCTCGAACTCCTTCCAGTTCCACGCGCCGACCGCGACGGCGGCGACCAGGACGTAGAGGACGGTGACGATGAGCAGCGAGAGCATGATCGCGCGGGGCAGGTCACGCTTGGGGTTCTTCGCCTCCTCACCGGCCGTGGAGGCCGCGTCGAAGCCGATGTACGAGAAGAACAGGCTGGCGCCGGCGGCGCTGACGCCGGCCGTGCCGAGCGGCATGAAGTCCTTGTAGTTGCCGGACTTGAAGCCCATGAAGCCGATCGCGCAGAAGAGGGCGAGCGCGGCGATCTTCACCACGACCATGATCGTGTTGACCACGGCGGACTCGCGGGCGCCTCCGAGCAGGAAGACCATCGCGAGCAGGACGACGATGAGGCCGGGCAGGTTGATGACGCCGCCCTCGCCCGGGGCCGAGGAGAGCACATCGGGGATGGTGACGCCGATGGTCCCGTCGAGCAGCTCGTTGAGGTACTCGCCCCAGCCGACGGCCACGGCGGCGACGGAGACGCCGTACTCCAGGACCAGACACCAGCCGCAGACCCAGGCGACGAGTTCACCCATCGTTGCGTACGCGTACGAGTAGGAGGACCCGGCGACCGGTATCGAGCCGGCCAGCTCGGCGTACGAGAGGGCCGAGAAGAGCGCCGTGAGACCGGCGACGACGAAGGCGATCGTGACGGCCGGGCCGGCCTTCGGGACGGCGTCGCCGAGGACGACGAAGATGCCGGTGCCGAGCGTGGCGCCGATGCTGATCATGGTCAGCTGCCACATCGAGAGCGAGCGGCGGAGGTTGCCGCCCTCACCCTGGCCACCCTCGTCGACCAGGCGTTCCACCGGCTTGCGCCGGACCAGTGCGCCGAGAGCGGAGGTCTTCGGGGTGGCCGTGTCGTCGACCGGCGGGGCTGCGCCTTGATCCAGCACTGCGGAGGCTCCTTATCGCTGCCTGTGAGGGTAGGAAGGCGACCGCGGCGGTACGAGGGCATGCCGAAGCAGACCCACGGGGGACGGAACCGCCGAGCAGGCGGTCGCCGCCACTCCTGGTACGGGGCACGAGCCTAAGGGGCGAAGCTTCGCAGTCGTAATGCAGGGTTGTTGCGCAGTGCCGGATGATCATTGCGCGCTTGGGGCGCAGACGGGAAAACATTGCGCGCCCCCGCATGAATCGACACATCGGGGTGTGAACCGGCACGCGCACGCGTATGGACTCCTCGTGCGGAATGACCGACGCTTCGAGCCCCTGACGACCGCTCCCGGCGCCACGATCGGAGACCCCGTGCACTGGCTCGACCCGGCACCGTTCCTGCGCGGCACGGCCTGGCTGGACGAGGGCCGGCCCGTCCGCGCCGACCCCGACGACCTCGAACGGCTGCCGTGGGACATCGCCGAGCGGGCCGCGCTGCCCATCGGGGTACGGATCGAGTTCACGGCCACGCCCGGTACGCGCGCGGTGGAGCTGCGCTACCGGGCGGCCGTCCCGGCGGCGGACGACCCGCTGCGGGCGCTGCGGCACTGCTTCGCGGTCTGGCGGGGGACGCGGCTCGTCGGCGAGACGTGCGCGGCTCCCGCGCCGGAGGCCGTCGTGAGGCTCCCGCTGCCCCCTGAGGGCGGCGTCTTCGCCGTCCATCTCCCGGAGGGCCAGGCGCCCGTGCCGCTCGGCCTGCGGGCCCTCGGGGGCGCCCTCTCCCCCGCCCCTGAGCGGCCCCGCTGGCTCGTCCACGGCGACTCGATCACCGAGGGCTGGTGGTCGACCCGCCCGGCCCACTCCTGGCCGGCCACGGCGGGCCGGCTCCTGGGCCTCGACACGGTGAACCTGGGGTACGCGGGCGGGGCGAGGGGCGAACTGCCGCTGGCGGAGCACCTGGCCCGGCTGCGGGGCGATCTGATCACCCTCGCGTTCGGCACCAACTGCTGGTCACGGGTGCCGGCCACCGCGGACTGGCTCTACGCGACGGTCCGCGCCTTCGTGGGCCTGGTCCGCCGGGGCCACCCGGAGACGCCGCTCCTGATCGTCTCGCCTGTCCTGCGGCCGGAAGCGGAGCACACGCGCAACGCCCTCGGGGCGACGCTGACGGAACTGCGCCGGGCGATGGAACGCGCGGCCCGGGACCTGTCCGCGGAGGGCGACCGCCACCTGCTGCTCCTGCCGGGGCGGCCACTCCTGGGCCCGGAACACCTGGCGGACGGGTTGCACCCGAACGACGCGGGGCATGCGCGGGTGGCACAGGCGGTGACGGAAGCGCTCCGCGGCTCCACGACGCCCCACTGAGCCCCCCGTGTGGGGCCCGCACCCGCTGCCGTGTGGGACCCCGCACCCGCCCCCGTGTGGGACCCGCGCCCGCCGCCGCGTGGGACCCGCGCCCGCCCCCGTGTGGGACCCGCGCCCGCCGCCGTGTGGGCAATCGTCCCGCAGGGCGGGACGGGTGGGCACACGGGACGGCGCCCTCCGCGGCGCCTCCGCCTTACGCGCCTGGACCCGCACCCCGGTCCGCGGCGCACACGTGGTGCAGGTTCAGGCGCGGGAGCCTCGGGCGCCGGCATGGGCGCCGTTCCGTTGTGCCCACCCGTTCCGCCCCGGCGGAACGCATGCCCACAACGGGGCGGAAGCGCGCCCACAACGGGCGGCGGGGCCCCCGGGGAAACCCCGGAGGCCCCGCCGAAGCGCAGCTGCTAGCTCCAGCTCGCGTGGAGGGGCTTGCCCTCTGCGTAGCCCGCGGCCGACTGGAGACCGACGACCGCCTTCTCCTCGAACTCGGCGAGCGAGCCCGCACCGGCGTAGGTGCAGGAGGACCGCACACCGGCGATGATCGAGTCGATCAGGTCCTCGACGCCCGGACGCTGCGGGTCGAGGAACATCCGCGACGTGGAGATGCCCTCCTCGAACAGCGCCTTGCGGGCGCGGTCGTAGGCGGACTCGTCCGAGGTCCGGTTGCGGACGGCGCGGGCCGAGGCCATGCCGAAGGACTCCTTGTACGCGCGCCCCTTGGCGTCGTGCTGGAGGTCGCCCGGGGACTCGTACGTCCCGGCGAACCAGGAGCCGATCATCACGTTGGACGCACCGGCGGCGAGCGCCATGGCGACGTCGCGCGGGTGACGGACACCGCCGTCGGCCCAGACGTGCTTGCCGTACTTCTTCGCCTCGGCGGCGCACTCCAGGACGGCGGAGAACTGCGGCCGGCCGACGCCGGTCATCATGCGGGTGGTGCACATGGCGCCGGGGCCCACGCCGACCTTGATGATGTCGGCGCCCGCCTCGATGAGGTCCTTGACACCCTCGGCGGCGACGATGTTGCCCGCGACGATCGGGACCTGCGGGTCGAGCGCCCGCACGGTCCGGATGGCGGAGATCATCGACTCCTGGTGGCCGTGCGCGGTGTCGATGACGAGCGTGTCGACGCCCGCGTCGAGCAGCTGCTTGGCCTTGCCGGCGACGTCGCCGTTGATGCCGACGGCGGCGGCGATGCGGAGCCGTCCCTGGGCGTCGACGGCCGGGGAGTACAGGGTCGCGCGCAGGGCGCCCTTGCGGGTGAGGATGCCGACGAGCTTGCCGTCCGCGTCCACGGCCGGGGCGTA
Organism: Streptomyces sp. NPDC055815; assembly: GCF_053616475.1. Taxonomy (NCBI): domain Bacteria; kingdom Bacillati; phylum Actinomycetota; class Actinomycetes; order Kitasatosporales; family Streptomycetaceae; genus Streptomyces; species Streptomyces sp. NPDC055815. Next base: position 58,179 of record NZ_JBSHDU010000038.1, read on the forward strand.
GCGGCGGTTGTGGGCGTCGAGGGTGTTGAAGGCCTCGCGCGGGTCGATGTCGGCGTCCAGGAGCAGCAGGTCCTTGGACATGACCTCGGACAGCTGGGTGAAGCGGTCGACGCCGGAGAGGTCGGCGTCGGTGACGACGCCCACCGGGCGGCGGTTCTCGTCGACGACGACACCGGCGTCGTGGGCGCGCTTGGGCAGCAGGGACAGCGCGTCGGCGACGGTCTGGTGCGGCTCAAGGACGATCGGGGTGTCGAGGACGTGGTGGCGGCTCTTCACCCACGAGATGACGTCGGTGACGACCTCGATCGGGATGTCCTGCGGGATGACGACCAGGCCACCGCGGCGGGCGACCGTCTCGGCCATCCGGCGGCCGGCGATGGCGGTCATGTTGGCGACGACGAGCGGGATGGTCGTCCCGGTGCCGTCGGGCGAGGAGAGGTCCACGGCCTGGCGGGAACCCACGGCCGAGCGGCTCGGCACCATGAACACATCGTCGTACGTCAGGTCGTAGGGCGGCTTGACGTCATTGAGGAAACGCACGTGCTGACATCCCAGTCGTTCGGATCGGCCCCTAGGCATTTCAGCCAGGGGAAAAAGCACGTAGTTCATTGTCCCACGCCGGTACGCATACCAGACCCGGGCTAATCATCCGAGGCTTGCGACAGGTCCTTCGTGGGATCCTCCGAAGGCTCGCCCAGAACGAGGAGGACGGAGAGGCGCGTGGGGCGTTCTTCGACGGCCGTGGCGAAGACCTCCTGGGCGGTCCCCCACTCACGCGGGCGCGTCCTGGCGTACGCCTGCCAGCCGGTGACGACGAGGGTGACCGGCTCGGGCAGGTCGGTGAGGGAGTCGGCGAGGGCGTCCCAGTTGCGGCCGAACCAGTCCGGCAGGGCGAGCACCTCGGCGCACCGGTCCATGAGGGCGGCCTTGTCCGTGACTCCGCTCAGGTCGAGGACGAGGGGGTCGTCAAGCCTCATCCGTGACCACCTCCCGGAAGGTCTCGTAGTGGTCGTCGGTGTAATAGGTCTCGCCGTTCCGTCCGGTGACGATCCGGCGGGCTCCCCGGTCGCGTTCGCCGGGGGTCTTCACGGTGTACTCGTGGTAGTAGCCGCGCTCCTTGCGGGGCAGGACCCGCTCGAAGTTCGAGAAGACCGTGCCGTCCTTGGCGTACGGGAAGGGGCCGCCCCGCGCGATGAGGGCGAGGGTCTTCCGCGCCTCGGGAGGCAGCTCCGCCGCCCGTACGACGGGCAGCCCGGAGGTCCCGGTCGGTGCGGCGGTCGCGGTGGTACGGGTGGACGCCGGGGCGGCCGTGCCGGTGCCGCTGCCGCCCGCCGAGGAGCATCCGGCCAGGAAGACGGCGAGGACGAGCGCGAGGAGAACGCGCAGGGGCCGGAGCAACATGTCCCGAACATACCGTTACGGGACTGCTCCGGCCCTCAGGACGTTCAGCTGCCGTCGGGGTCCCGCCGGTCGAGCGCCGGGTGGGTGCCCGGGCTGGACTCGGTGAGGAGGTAGTCCGCAGCGGCGCGGTCGGTGACCAGGCTGGTGACCAGCCCCGAGCGGAGGACCGCTCCGATCGCGGCCGCCTTGCGCTGGCCGCCGGCGATCGCCACGACCTCGGGGATGCGGCGCAGCCGGTCCGCCTCGACGGTGATGCAGCGCTCGCCCAGGTCGCGGCCGACCCGGCGTCCTTCGGTGTCGAAGAGGTGCGCGGACATCTCGGCGGCGACCCCGAGCGAGGCGTAGTGGGCGCGCTCGTCGTCGGAGAGCATGTCGTGGACGGTCGAGATGCCCGGCTCCCAGGAGCCGATGGAGACGCAGGCGACGGTGACCTTGTCGAAGTACTCGAAGGCCCGCGCGATGCCGGTCTGGCTGCGCAGCGCGGCGGCGGTCGCCGGGTCGGGCAGCAGCATGGGCGCGTAGATGGGGTGGGCCTCGCCGCCGGAGACCTGCGCGGCGCGGCGCACGGCCTCGACGGAGCCGCGCTCGGCGGTCCCCGCGTCGTACACGCCGGTGAGCTGGACGACCGTGCAGGGCGGCAGCCGGTCGAGGGCGGCCGCCATGTGGATGGTGGAGCGGCCCCAGGCCAGGCCGAGGACGTCGCCCTCGGTGACGAGCTCGCCGAGCAGGTCGGCCGCGACCTCGCCGAGGTTCTCCGGGTCGGGCGACTCGTCGTCGCCCTCCGCCGGGGACTCGACGACGACGGCGTGGCGGAGCCCGTAGCGGGCGCGGAGCGCGTCGGAGCGCTCGGCGTCCAGCTCGGCCGGTACGCGGATCTCGATCCGCACGAGGTCGCGCTCCAGGGCGGTCTCCAGGACCCGGGCCACCTTGAAGCGGCTCACGCCGAACTCCTCGGCGATCTGGATCTTGGACTTGCCCTCGAGGTAGAAGCGGCGGGCCATGGCCGCCGCCTGCACCAGCTCCGCGGGGCCCATCCGCAGGGCTGACCGTCCCGCCGACATACCGGCCACCGCGATCTCCTCACTGCTGTTCACGTACCGCTGTTCACGTACGGCTGTCGTTCACACTCTGGCTCGCCGTTCATCCTGTCAGAAACGACGAGCCCTGATCAGTCCTGTCGGCGGCCCGACGGACCGCGTTCATCCGCCGGAGGCTCAGTGGCCACACGCCCACGCGGCGGAGGCGGTCGCGGCCTCCGCGCGGGCCCGGAGCGAGGCGACGGCCGCGGCCGGGTCGGCCGCTCCGTACACCGCGGAACCGGCGACGAAGACATCGGCGCCGGCCTCGGCGCACCGCTCGATCGTGGACTCGGCGACCCCGCCGTCGACCTGGAGCCAGAGCTCCAGACCGTGCTTGGAGATCAGCTCCCGGGTACGGCGGATCTTGGGCAGCATGATGTCGAGGAAGGCCTGGCCGCCGAAGCCGGGCTCGACGGTCATGATGAGCAGCATGTCGAGCTCGGGGAGCAGGTCCTCGAAGGGCTCGATGGGGGTGGCCGGCTTGAGCGCCATGGAGGCCCTGGCACCCTTGGCCCGGATCTCGCGCGCGAGGCGGACCGGCGCGGCGGCCGCCTCGACGTGGAAGGTGACCGAACCGGCGCCCGCCTCCACGTACTGCGGGGCCCAGCGGTCCGGGTCCTCGATCATGAGGTGGCAGTCGAGCGGGGTGTCGGTGGCGCGGGCCAGCGACTCCACGATCGGCACGCCCAGCGTCAGGTTGGGCACGAAGTGGTTGTCCATCACGTCGACGTGCAGCCAGTCCGCGCCGCCGACGGCCTTCGCCTCATCGGCGAGCCGGGCGAAGTCCGCGGACAGGATGCTGGGGTTGATCTGCGCCATGTGCCAAGCCTCCCACGTTCTTGGGTACTTCTTTGCCGCTCAGCGGTTTCGAATCCGGTCCAGACCAATTTCGGTACGAACTGACGAGTCCAGGACCTGGACGGACCGGGCGATTACGGTCAGATGATCGAGGGGTCGGGCCCTGTCGGTCAGGCGGTCCGGCGCAGCAGCGCCAGATACATGGCGTCCGTACCGTGCAGATGCGGCCACAGCTGGACGTCGGGACCGTCGCCGAGCGCCGGGACGCCGGGCAGCAGCGGACGGGCGTCGATCAGCTCGGCGCCGCCCACCTTCTTGAGGACGTCGTCGACGACCACGCGCGTCTCGGCGAGGTGCGGCGAGCAGGTCGCGTACCCCACCACGCCCCCCACGCGGACGGCGCTCAGCGCCTCGGTGAGCAGGGCGCGCTGGAGCGGGGCGAAGCCGTCCAGGTCCTCGGGGCGGCGGCGCCAGCGGGCCTCGGGGCGGCGGCGCAGGGCGCCGAGGCCCGAGCAGGGCACGTCGACGAGGACGCGGTCGAAGGAGCCGGGGCGCCACGGCGGGCGGGTGCCGTCGGCGGCGATCACCTGGTACGGGCCGGGGTTGCCGGCCAGGGCGCGCTCGACCAGGCGGGCGCGGTGCGGCTGCTTCTCGGAGGCGAGCAGGAAGGCACCGCGCTCGGCCGCGAGGGCGCCGAGCAGGGCGGCCTTGCCGCCGGGGCCGGCGCAGCCGTCGAGCCAGCGGGCGTCGGAGCCCTCCAGGGGCGCGTTGGCGAGGGCGATCGCGACGAGCTGGCTGCCTTCGTCCTGGACGCCGGCCCGGCCCTCCTTGACCGCCTCGATGGCGCCGGGCTCGCCGCCCTCGGCCATCCGCAGGGCGTAGGGCGACCAGCGGCCCGGCAGGGTCTCGGTGGCGGCGGCGAGTTCCTCGGTGGTGGAGCGGCCGGGGCGGGCGACGAGGGTGACCTCGGGGCGCTCGTTGTCCGCCTCCAGGAGGTCCTCGATGCCGGCGCGGCCGCCGCCGAGGGAGTCCCAGAGCGCCGAGACGACCCAGCGGGGGTGGGAGTGGACAACGGCGAGGTGGTCCTCGGCGTCCTCGTCGTACGGCGGGGCGACCTGCTCGACCCAGGCGTCGAGGTCCTGGCGCGAGATCTTCCGCAGGACGGCGTTCACGAACTTGGCACGCCCGTCGCCGAGCACCACACGGGCCAGCTCGACGCTGGCGGAGACGGCGGCGTGGCTGGGGATCCGGGTCCCGAGGAGCTGGTGGGCGCCGAGCGCGAGGACGTCGAGCACGGGCGGGTCGACCTCGCGCAGCGGCCGGTCGATGCAGGCCGCGATGATCGCGTCGTACGTGCCCTGCCGGCGCAGCGTCCCGTACACGAGCTCGGTCGCGAGCGCCGCGTCCCGCCCGTCGAAGTCACCCTTCTCGCGGGCCTTCCTCAACAGCGGCGGCAGCACCAGATTCGCGTAGGCGTCCCGCTCGTCCACCGCCCTGAGCGCCTCGAAGGCGAGCATCCGGACGGGGTCCTTCTTGGGCCGCCGGTAGGGCTTGTGGGGACGAGGACGTGCCTGCTCGCTCAAAGGTGCTCCGCGTGACGAAATGAAGAGGGTCGAACCCTCTCAGCCTACGTCCGCCCACCTCCCCCGCGGAAAACAGCCCTCCCGCGGGGACCCGGTGCGGCGCCCCCGGTGGCTACGCCCCCAGTCGCTCGCCCGGGGCGATGCGGACGCCGCGGGCCCAGTCGGCGGCCTTCATGGGCTTCTTGCCCTGGGGCTGGACCCAGAGGAGTTCCACGGCGTACGAGCCGGTGCCCGCGTACACGTTGTTCTTGCCGGCCGCGAGCTCGCCCGGGGCGAGGTCGGTGCGGTCCGGGAGGGGGGTGACCTGGATCAGCTTGAGGCGTTCGCCGCGGAAGACCGTCCAGGCGCCCGGGGCCGGGGTGCAGCCGCGGACCACGCGGTCCACCCGGAGCGCGGGGGCGGCGAAGTCGAGCTGGGCGTCCTCGACCTGGATCTTCGGGGCGAGCGTGATGCCCTCGATGGGCTGCGGGACGGCCTTGAGCGTGCCGTCCTCGATGCCGTCCATGGTCGCGGAGAGCAGCCCGGCGCCCGCGAAGGCGAGCCGGGTGAGCAGGTCGCCGCTGGTGTCGGTGGGGCGGATGTCCTCGGTGACGACGCCGTAGACCGGGCCGGAGTCGAGGCCCTCCTCGATGAGGAAGGTGGACGCGCCCGTCACCTGGTCGCCCGCCATCAGGGAGTGCTGGACGGGCGCGGCGCCGCGCCAGGCGGGCAGCAGCGAGAAGTGCAGGTTGACCCAGCCGCGCGCGGGGATGTCGAGGGCGACCTTGGGCAGCAGCGCGCCGTACGCGACGACCGGGCAGCAGTCCGGGGCGATCTCCCGCAGCCGGGCGAGGAACTCCTCGTCGCGGGGCCTGTTCGGCTTCAGGACCTCGATCCCGGCCTCCTCCGCCCGCTGGGCCACCGGACTGGCCACGAGCCGCCGACCGCGCCCCGCCGGGGCGTCCGGCCGGGTGACCACGGCGGCCACCTCGTGCCGCCCGGAGGCGAGCAGGGCGTCCAGGGCGGGAACGGCGACCTCGGGGGTGCCTGCGAAGACGAGCTTCATGGGTGGCGACTGCCTGTCTCTCCGGGGGCGTTGCGGGCAACGCACCAGTCTAGGCGGCTGCGAGGGAAGGGGCGCACGGAGGAGGCGGGCCCCCGCGAGGGGGGCTCACGGCAGGACGAGCGCCCCGCGCATATGCGTGTACGCCCCCGCAGCGTGACCCCAGCCCCGGTGGCGCGTTGGTCAAGAGAGATTGACCGAATCGGGCCGCTGTCCCCCACCGCGGCCCGCCCCCTTAAACGCCGGTTCGAGAGGCTTTCACATGGCCGACCACGCAACCCACGACGCCCAAGCCCGGGCAAGTCTGCATCTGTTGGTGCGGGACATCGAGCGGGTCCGGCGGCAGGTGGACGCACTGCGCACGCTCACGGCCCAGCTGGGCAATGTCTACCGCCCTCGCCGCTCCGGCCCGTCCACGGGCTTCGTCGTCTACGGGCGCGCGCCCGCCCCGACCGTCCGTCTCGCCCAGGAGCTGCGGGACAGTGTCGAGACCCTGGTGACCGCGGCGGTCGACTTCGACCGCTCGCTCGGGTTCTCCTGGGACGCGGTGGGTTCCGCGCTCGGGGTCACCAAGCAGGCCGTCCACCGCCGCTACGGCGCCCGCCGCGCGCCGCAGCAGGGCGTGGCCGTGGAGCAGGACCACGCGGTGGAGCCGGGCGTGACCCGGACGCTCCCCTCGGTCCCCGCCGCCCGGTCGATGCCGCCGCAGCCCACCTCGGGCAGCGCCGCCCTCCGCGAGGACCCGCGCCCGCCGGCCTTCCCCGGCCCGCGCAACGGCTGATCCCGTACGCGAGAAACGGCCGCCCGCCCCGCGAGGGGTGGGCGGCCGTTCCCGTGTCAGCCGATGTCCGGCGGGTCCACCCGGATCCGCACCGGATCCCCGCCGCCCCGGGCGAGCCGCCCGGCGCGGGCCTGCTTGAGGGAGGCAGCGAGGGCCGCGCCGCTGCCGGGCGGGACCCGGACCAGGGCCCGCTCCCACTGCTCGCCCGGCGGCGGGTCGCCCGGTCTGCGCGGCCCGCCGGGGCGGACGACGGGCAGCGGCACGGGCCCGAGGACCTCCGCGTCGGCGGGGAGCCCGGCCCCGGCGAGGAAGCCCTCGACGGCCTCCGGCGGCCCGGTGACGGCGGCCATCCGGGAGACGGGCGGGAAGCCGAGCTCGGCCCGCTCGGCCAGCTCCCGCCGGGCGTGCCCGACGGGGTCCCAGCGGACGAGCGCCTGGACGGGCCGCAGGGTCGGTTCGGCGACCACGACGACCGTGCCGCCCTCGGCCTGGCCGCGGACCAGCGAGGCCGCGTCGATCCAGCGGCGCAGCGCCTCCTCGCCCGCGCGCAGGTCGGGCCGGCCGAGCATGGCCCAGCCGTCGAGGAGCAGCGCGGCCGCGTAGCCGCCCTCGGCGACCGGTTCGGCGCCGGGGGTGGAGACGACGAGGGCGGGCCGCCCGGGCACGCTGTCGAGGACGTGGTCGCGTCCGGAGGTCCGTACCGGCACGGCGGGGAAGGCCCGGCCGAGCTCCTCCGCGGTCCGCCGGGCGCCGACCACCTGGGCCCGCAGCCGGGTCGAGCCGCACTCCACGCAGTGCCAGTCGGGGGCGCCGCGCCCGCACCAGCCGCACCGCAGCTCCTGCTGCTCGGGGGCCTCCAGGGGCCCGGCGCAGTGCCGGCAGCGCGCGGGTGTGCGGCAGCGCTCGCAGGCCAGCCGCGGCACGTACCCCCGGCGGGGGACCTGCACGAGCACCGGCCCGGTCTTCAGGCCCTCGCGGACGGTCTGCCAGGCGAGCGAGGGCAGCCGGGCGGCGCGCGCGGCCTCGTCGCGGGCGAGTTCGCCGTCGCCGACGGTACGGATCAGGGGCGCGGCCCGGCGGACCTGCTCGCGCCCGGCGTCCAGTGCCTGGGCCCAGCCGGACTCGACGAGCTGGGCGGCCTCGACGGTGCAGCCGGTGGAGCCGAGGAGGAAGGCGCAGCGGTCGTGGGCGGCGCGCAGCAGCAGCACCTCGCGCGCGTGGGGCTGGGGGGCGTGCGGTTCGCTGTGGCTGCCGTCGCCGTCGTCCCAGATGACGGCGAGGCCGAGGTCGCGTACGGGGGCGAACATCGCGGCCCGGGTGCCGACGACGGCCCGCACGGCGCCACGCCGCACGGCGAGCCACTGCGCGTACCGCTTCTCGGGGCCGGCCTCGGCGGTGAGCAGCGCGTGCCGGCCCTCGCCCAGGATCTCGGTGAGGGCGGCGTCGACCCGGGCGGCGGCCCGTCCGTCGGGGACGACGACGAGCGCGCCACGCCCGGAGGCGAGGGTCGCGGCGACGGCACGGGCGATCTCCTGGGCCCAGTGGGGCCCGGGCAGCGCGTTCCACACGGCCCGGGGCGCCCCGCCGCGCGCGAGGGAGTCCAGGAACGCCGGCCCCCGCTCGTACCGCGTCCAGCTGCCCGGCTCCGGCGGCCGGGGCGGCGGCAGCGGCTCGGGCGAGGGCTTGCGCTCGGCGGTCGCGTTGCGCGGCGGAACGGCCAGCTGGAGGACGTCGGCAAGGCTGCCCGCGTACCGGTCGGCGACGGCCCGGGCGAGTCCGAGCAGCTCGGGTCCGAGGACCGGCTCGGGCGAGACGACGTCGGCGAGCGCGGCGAGCGGCCCCGAGTAGTCGGACTCGGCGCGCCGCTCCACCAGGAACCCGTCGATGAGCCGGCCGCCCTCGCGCCGCCCGCCCCGCACCTGGTGGGCGCCCGCCCCGAACCGCACCCGCACCCGCACGCCCGGGCGGGCGTCCTGGTCCAGCTCCTCGGGGACCGCGTAGTCGAAGAACTGGTCGAGGTGGAGCGCCCCCTTGTTCACCACGACGCGCGCGACCGGCAGCTCCTTGGCCAGCGCGGCCCCCCGCCAGGTCCGCGGCTTGGCCCGCGGCACCTTCGCCTTCCGGACGGTCTCCCGGATGAGCGCGAGCTGCTCGGGCTCGTCGGACTTCTCGTTCTCGCTGCTCACAGCCCCATACCTACCAGACGCCACCGACAGCCGGACATGGCCGAAGCCCGGCACCCCCTCGGGGTACCGGGCTTCTTCGCCTGAGGCCTGGATTACAGGCCGGCGGCCTTCTTCAGGGCGTCCACGCGGTCCGTGCGCTCCCAGGTGAAGTCCGGCAGCTCACGGCCGAAGTGGCCGTAGGCGGCGGTCTGGGAGTAGATCGGGCGGAGCAGGTCGAGGTCGCGGATGATCGCGGCCGGGCGGAGGTCGAAGACCTCGGCGATGGCGTGCTCGATCTTGTCCGTGTCGACGGTGTTGGTGCCGAAGGTCTCGACGAAGAGACCGACGGGCTCGGCCTTGCCGATCGCGTAGGCGACCTGGACCTCGCAGCGCGAGGCGAGGCCCGCGGCCACGACGTTCTTGGCGACCCAGCGCATGGCGTAAGCGGCCGAGCGGTCGACCTTGGACGGGTCCTTGCCGGAGAAGGCGCCGCCACCGTGGCGGGCCATGCCGCCGTAGGTGTCGATGATGATCTTGCGGCCGGTGAGGCCGGCGTCGCCCATCGGGCCGCCGATCTCGAAGCGGCCGGTCGGGTTCACGAGCAGGCGGTAGCCGTCGGTGTCGAGCTTGATGCCGTCCTCGACGAGCTGCTTGAGGACGTGCTCGACGACGAACTCGCGGATGTCGGGCGCGAGCAGCGACTCGAGGTCGATGTCCGAGGCGTGCTGCGAGGAGACGACGACCGTGTCGAGGCGGACGGCCTTGTCGCCGTCGTACTCGATGGTGACCTGGGTCTTGCCGTCGGGACGCAGGTACGGGATGGTCCCGTTCTTGCGGACCTCGGTGAGGCGGCGGGAGAGCCGGTGCGCGAGGTAGATCGGGAGCGGCATCAGCTCGGGGGTCTCGTCCGACGCGTAGCCGAACATCAGGCCCTGGTCGCCGGCGCCCTGCTTGTCCAGCTCGTCCTCGTCGCCCTCGACACGCTTCTCGTACGCGGTGTCGACACCCTGGGCGATGTCCGGGGACTGGGATCCGATGGACACCGACACGCCGCAGGAGGCGCCGTCGAAGCCCTTCTTCGAGGAGTCGTAACCGATCTCGAGGATCTTGTTCCGGACGAGGGTCGGGATGTCCGCCCACGCCTTGGTGGTCACCTCACCGGCGACGTGCACCAGGCCGGTGGTGATCAGCGTCTCGACGGCGACGCGCGAGGTGGGGTCCTCGCGCAGCAGTGCGTCGAGAATGGTGTCGCTGATCTGGTCAGCGATCTTGTCGGGGTGGCCCTCGGTGACGGACTCCGAGGTGAACAGACGACGGGACACAACGCTCCCTGGGGTTGCAGCGGCTGCTGGCTACTCGTGACGCGGACCGGCAGGGGGCTGCGCCCCGCGACGTTCCACGAACAGTCTATCGGTCGTGGTCGGGCAATGGACCAGGTGTCTCGCCTGGCGAATACCAGTGAGCGGGTGGAACCGGTCTCCGGCAAGGCAGACGTGCCCACTCGGGTGGGGCGCAAATCACTCCTGGAGCGGCGTTTCGCGCCTCCGGAGAGTCACTTTCGCGCCGACTCACCACCGCCGCGGCGGCGGGCGGATACGTCAGGTCGTGGGGCGCAGCCGCGGTAGGACCAGGTCCCAGACCGTCTCGGCGAGCGCTTCCTTCGGCCCGTACGGTACGGGGGTCTCGGCGCCGTCCGAGGCGAGGACGACGGCCTCGTTCTGCTCGGAGCCGAAGGTCTTGCGCTCCCCCACCTCGTTGACGACGAGCAGGTCGCAGCCCTTCCGGGCGAGCTTGGCGCGTCCGTTGGCGAGGACGTCGTCGGTCTCGGCGGCGAAACCGACGACCACCTGGCCGGGCAGGGCGCGGTCGGCGGACAGCTCGGCGAGGATGTCGGGGTTGCGGACGAGTTCGATCGTGGGCGCGCCGCCGTCGTCCGTCTTCTTGATCTTGCCGGGGGCGTAGACGGCCGGGCGGAAGTCGGCGACGGCGGCGGCCATCACGACCGCGTCGGCGTCGGCCGCCGCCTTGAGGACGGCCTCGCGGAGCTGGACGGCGGTGCCGACGTGGACGACGTCGACGCCGGCCGGGTCGGCGATGCCGGTGTTCGCCTCGACGAGGGTGACCCGGGCGCCGCGGGCGGCGGCGGCCTTCGCGAGGGCGTAGCCCTGCTTCCCGGAGGAGCGGTTGCCGAGGTAGCGGACGGGGTCGAGGGGCTCGCGGGTGCCGCCGGCGCTGACGACCACATGGCGTCCCGCGAGGTCCGGGGTGGTCACGCCGCGCGCCAGGATCCTCTTGCAGACCTCGAAGATCTCCCCCGGGTCCGGGAGCCGGCCCTTGCCGGTGTCGACGCCGGTGAGGCGGCCGACGGCCGGCTCGATGACGACGGCGCCGCGGCGGCGCAGGGTGGCCACGTTCTCCTGGGTCGCCGGGTGCTCCCACATCTCGGTGTGCATGGCGGGGGCGAAGACGACCGGACAGCGCGCGGTGAGCAGCGTGTTGGTGAGCAGGTCGTCGGCGAGGCCGTGGGCGGCCTTGGCGAGCATGTCGGCGGTGGCGGGGGCGACGACGACGAGGTCGGCGGCCTGGCCGATCCGCACGTGCGGGACCTCGTGGACGGACTCCCACACCTCGGTGGAGACCGGGTTGCCGGAGAGCGCGGACCAGGTGGCGGCGCCGACGAAGTGGAGGGCGGAGTCGGTGGGCACGACGCGCACGTCGTGGCCCGACTCGGTCAGCCGGCGCAGCAGCTCGCACGCCTTGTAGGCGGCGATGCCGCCGCTCACGCCCAGGACGACCTTCGGCTTGGCCACCACGCTCACTGTTGCTCCCCGCACTCGGATGCGTACGACTCCATGAGACACCACAGGCCCGGCGGATGTTCCGCCGGGCCTGTGGTGACAAGCGTTACAAGCGCTGTGTGCTTACTGCGCGGGGCCCTCGATGGCCTCGGACGTCAGCAGACCCGCGTTGATCTCGCGCAGGGCGATCGAGAGCGGCTTCTCGTGGACGTGGGTGTCGACGAGCGGACCCACGTACTCAAGGAGACCCTCGCCCAGCTGGGAGTAGTACGCGTTGATCTGACGCGCGCGCTTGGCCGCGTAGATCACGAGGCTGTACTTCGAGTCCGTGGCCTCGAGCAGCTCGTCGATCGGCGGGTTGATGATGCCCTCGGGCGCGGTGATGGAAGAGGACACGCTCTACCTTCCGAAGATGGAAAAAAGATCAGACAACGTGCATCAACGTTAGCAGCTCGCGTGCGACGTCCTCGACGGAGGTGTTGACGAGGGTGGTGTCGAACTCCGACTCGGCCGCCAGTTCGACCTTCGCGGCCTCGAGACGGCGCTCGATGACCTCCGGCGACTCGGTGCCGCGGCCGGTGAGCCGGCGGACCAGCTCCTCCCAGCTCGGCGGGGCGAGGAAGACCAGCTGGGACTCCGGCATGGAGTCCTTCACCTGACGGGCGCCCTGGAGGTCGATCTCCAGGAGCACGGGCTCGCCGGAGTCGAGACGCTCCAGGACGGCGGCGCGCGGGGTGCCGTAGCGGTTGCCCGCGAACTCGGCCCACTCGAGGAGCTCACCGTTGGCGATCAGCTTGTCGAACTCGTCGTCCGAGACGAAGAAGTAGTGGACGCCGTGCTTCTCGCCGGGGCGGGGCTTCCGTGTCGTCGCCGACACCGAGAGCCAGACCTCGGAGTGGACCTTGCGCATATGAGCGACGACCGTGCTCTTGCCGACCCCTGAGGGGCCGGAGAGCACGGTCAGCCGCGGACGTACCTCTGCTGCCATGCAGCGATTATTCCAGCTTCACCGGCATGCCCGGGACGCGTGTCCCGGATCCGGAGCCGGACCGGTCGCCCGGTCAGGCGCCGGTGCTGCCGAACTCGCGCTCCAGGGAGGCGATCTGGTTGGAGCCGAGCCCACGGACGCGGCGGCTCTCGGAGATGCCGAGGCGCTCCATGATCTGCTTGGCGCGGACCTTGCCGACGCCCGGCAGGGACTCGAGCAGCGCGGAGACCTTCATCTTGCCGATGACGTCGTTCTCCTGGCCGGTCTTGATGACCTCGTGGAGGGAGGCGCCGGAGTGCTTGAGTCGATTCTTGACCTCGGCCCGCTCCCGGCGAGCCGCGGCGGCCTTTTCGAGCGCGGCTGCGCGCTGTTCAGGGGTAAGGGGCGGAAGAGCCACGCCTACGTCACCTCGGATGTCGATCTGTCGGATACGGACCGGTGAGGAACCTAGTCGCCCCACACCAGTGGAGCAACGATCAACGGTGTGGTCGTTGAACGCCTGCTCTGCTCCGGAGACTAGCGGCCGAGGCCGCTCCAGTCAGCGAGAACGACGGAAAAGTCCTGGTCAGCATCGACCGACCAGGACTTTTCCGGCATAACGACCCGGTTTTGAGCCAAGTTTTCGTCAAGTGGTGAGACGACTCACCGTCGAAGGCCCCGTCCGCTCCGACCTGCGGATTGTCCGGGAGCCCGGTCAGCCGGCGACGGCCGCGCGGATCTCGTCCGCGTACCGGTGCGCCGAGTCCCGCAGGGCGGTCACGTCCGGCCCGTTCCTGAGGACCCCCCGGCTGACGTTCGGGACGACGTTGCGGACCGCCGCGCCGAAGACGGCCGGGAGGTCGGCGGGGGTCGCGCCCTGGGCGCCGATGCCGGGGGCGAGGAGCGGCCCGTTGATGTCCAGGTCGAAGGAGGACAGGTCGCCGAGGGTGGCGCCGACGACCGCGCCGAAGGAGCCCATCGGGGTCTCCCCCGCGTTCTCCTCGGCGAGGTGGGCGAGCATGGTCGCGCCGATCGTCCGGCCGTCCTCGCGGACGGCCCGCTGGACCTCCGCACCCTCCGGGTTGGAGGTGAGGGCGAGCACGAAGAGCCCGGCGCCGGACTCCCGGGCCAGGTCGACGGCCGGCTTCAGGGCGCCGTAGCCGAGGTACGGGGAGACCGTCAGGGCGTCGGAGAAGAGCGGGGAGTCCTTGCGCAGGAAGGTCTCCGCGTACGCGGCCATCGTGGAGCCGATGTCGCCGCGCTTGGCGTCCATGACGACCAGGCCGCCGGCAGCCCGCAGATCGGCGGTGGCGCGCTCCAGGACGGCGATGCCGCGCGAGCCGAAGCGCTCGAAGAAGGCGGACTGCGGCTTGAAGACGGCCACGGTCTCGGCGAGGGCCTCGACGACGGTGAAGGTGAAGCGCTCAAGGCCGGCGATGTCGTCGGTCAGGCCCCAGGAGTCGAGCAGGGCGGCGTGCGGGTCGATGCCGACGCAGAGCGGACCGCGCTCGTCCATGGCGGTACGCAGGCGGGTGCCGAAGGAGAGAGTCACTGGGTGGTGGCCTTTCGGTTGTCGGCGCCGACGGCCTCGGCGAGGGTGGCGTACGGGGAGGCCGCGAGGCGCGCGGCGAGGCCCTTGTGGATCGCGCGGGCGTAGAACGGGCCCTCGTAGATGAAGGCGCTGTAGCCCTGGATGAGGGTGGCGCCGGCGAGGATGCGCTGCCAGGCGTCCTCGGCGTTCTCGATGCCGCCGACGCCCACCAGGACCAGGCGGTCGCCCACGCGCGCGTGGAGGCGGCGCAGGACGGCCAGGGAGCGCTCCTTGACGGGCGCGCCGGACAGGCCGCCGGTCTCCTTGATCAGCGCGGGGTCGGACTTCAGGCCGAGGCCCTCGCGCGCGATGGTGGTGTTGGTGGCGATGATGCCGTCGAGCCCGAGCTCCAGGGCGAGGTCGGCGACCGCGTCGACGTCCTCGTCGGCCAGGTCGGGGGCGATCTTGACGAGGAGCGGGACGCGGCGGTCGGTGACCGTGCGGTCGGCGGCCTCGCGGACGGCCGTGAGGAGCGGGCGCAGGGACTCGGTGGCCTGGAGGTTGCGCAGGCCGGGGGTGTTCGGGGAGGAGACGTTGACGACGAGGTAGTCGGCGTGCGCGGCGAGGCGCTCGGTGGACGTCACGTAGTCGGCGGCGGCCTCGGCCTCGGGGACGACCTTGGTCTTGCCGATGTTGACGCCGACGACCGTCCTGAAGACCGCCTTGCGGGCGCCCAGGCGCTCGGCGACCGCGGCGGAGCCCTCGTTGTTGAAGCCCATGCGGTTGATCAGGGCGCGGTCCTGCACGAGCCGGAAGAGGCGCTTCTTGGGGTTGCCGGGCTGGGCCTCGCCGGTGACGGTGCCGATCTCGACGTGGTCGAAGCCGAGCATCGACATGCCGTCGATGGCGACGGCGTTCTTGTCGAAGCCGGCGGCGAGCCCGAAGGGGCCGTGCATCCGCAGGCCGAGGGCCTCGGTGCGCAGCTCCTGGTACCGGGGTGCGAGGACGGCCGCGACGAAGGTGCGGAGCACGGGGATGCGGGCGGCGAGCCGGATCCAGCGGAAGGCCATGTAGTGGGCCTGCTCGGGGTCCATCCGCTTGAAGACCAGGGTGAAGAAGAACTTGTACATGTGTCTGTCGTCCAGGTGTGCTCATGACGAGGGGGACACCGCAGGTCCTGCCGGTGTCCCCCTCCTCGTACGGGCTGCTAGTCGCGGGCCGCGGTCAGGTGCTCCGCGTGCTCCTGGAGCGAGCGGACGCCCACGTCGCCGTGGTTGAGCGCGTCGATGCCCTGGACGGCCGCGGCGAGCGCCTGGACCGTGGTGAGGCACGGGACGCTGCGCGCCACCGCGGCCGTACGGATCTCGTAGCCGTCGAGGCGGCCGCCGGTGCCGTACGGGGTGTTGACGATCAGGTCGACCTGGCCGTCGTGGATGAGCTGGACGATGGTCTTCTCGCCGTTCGGGCCTTCGCCCTCGCTGAGCTTGCGGACGACCGTGGCGTTGATGCCGTTGCGCTTGAGGACCTCGGCGGTGCCGGAGGTGGCGAGCAGCTCGAAGCCGTGGGCGACGAGCTCGCGGGCCGGGAAGATCATCGAGCGCTTGTCGCGGTTGGCGACCGAGATGAACGCGCGGCCCTTGGTGGGCAGCGGGCCGTAGGCGCCGGCCTGCGACTTGGCGTAGGCCGTGCCGAAGACCGCGTCGATGCCCATGACCTCGCCGGTGGAGCGCATCTCCGGGCCGAGGACGGTGTCCACGCCGCGGCCGTGCACGTCGCGGAAGCGCGACCACGGCATCACGGCCTCCTTGACGGAGATCGGCGCGTCGAGCGGCAGGGTGCCGCCGTCGCCGGTCTTCGGGAGCAGGCCCTCGGCGCGCAGCTCGGCGATGGTGGCGCCGAGCGAGATGCGGGCGGCGGCCTTCGCGAGCGGCACGGCGGTCGCCTTCGAGGTGAAGGGGACGGTCCGGGAGGCGCGCGGGTTGGCCTCCAGGACGTAGAGGATGTCGCCGGCCATGGCGAACTGGATGTTGATCAGACCGCGGACGCCGACGCCCTTGGCGATGGCCTCGGTGGAGGCGCGCAGGCGCTTGATGTCGAAGCCGCCGAGGGTGATCGGGGGCAGCGCGCAGGCCGAGTCGCCGGAGTGGATGCCGGCCTCCTCGATGTGCTCCATGACGCCGCCGAGGTAGAGCTCCTCGCCGTCGTAGAGCGCGTCGACGTCGATCTCGATGGCGTCGTCGAGGAAGCGGTCGACCAGGACCGGCCGGGTGGGGCTGATCTCGGTGGACTCGGCGATGTACGACTCCAGGCGGGCCTCGTCGTACACGATCTCCATGCCGCGGCCGCCGAGCACGTACGAGGGGCGTACGAGGACGGGGTAGCCGATCTCGTCGGCGATGGCCTTGGCGCCGGCGAAGGTGGTCGCGGTGCCGTGCTTCGGCGCGGGGAGCCCGGCCTCGGCGAGGACGCGGCCGAAGGCGCCGCGGTCCTCGGCGGCGTGGATGGCCTCCGGGGAGGTGCCGACGACCGGCACGCCGTTGTCCTTGAGCGCCTGCGACAGACCCAGCGGGGTCTGGCCGCCGAGCTGGACGACGACACCGGCGACGGGTCCTGCGAGGGTCTCGGCGTGGACGATCTCCAGGACGTCCTCGAGCGTCAGCGGCTCGAAGTACAGACGGTCGGAGGTGTCGTAGTCCGTCGAGACGGTCTCCGGGTTGCAGTTGACCATCACGGTCTCGTAGCCGGCGTCGCTCAGGGCGAAGGAGGCGTGGACGCAGGAGTAGTCGAACTCGATGCCCTGGCCGATGCGGTTCGGGCCGGAGCCCAGGATGATCACGGCGGGCTTCTCGCGCGGGGCGACCTCGCTCTCCTCGTCGTACGAGGAGTAGAAGTACGGGGTCTTGGCGGCGAACTCGGCGGCGCAGGTGTCGACCGTCTTGTAGACCGGGCGGACGCCGAGGGCGTGCCGGACCTCGCGGACGACGTCCTCGCGCAGGCCGCGGATCTCGGCGATCTGGGCGTCGGAGAAGCCGTGGCGCTTGGCCTCGGCGAGCAGCTCGGGGTCGAGCTTCTCGGCGGCGGCCAGCTCGTCGGCGATCTCCTTGATCAGGAAGAGCTGGTCGACGAACCACGGGTCGATCTTCGTGGCGTCGAAGACCTCCTGCGGGGTGGCGCCGGCGCGGATGGCCTGCATGACCGTGTTGATGCGGCCGTCGGTCGGGCGGACCGACTCGCGCAGCAGCTCGGCCTTGTCGCCGGGCTCGCCGGTGAAGGTGAACTGCGAGCCCTTCTTCTCCAGGGAGCGCAGGGCCTTCTGGAGCGCCTCGGTGAAGTTGCGGCCGATGGCCATGGCCTCGCCGACCGACTTCATCGTGGTGGTGAGGGTGGAGTCGGCCTGCGGGAACTTCTCGAAGGCGAAGCGCGGGGCCTTGACGACGACGTAGTCGAGCGTGGGCTCGAAGGACGCCGGGGTCTTCTCCGTGATGTCGTTCGGGATCTCGTCCAGCGTGTAGCCGACGGCGAGACGAGCCGCGATCTTGGCGATCGGGAAGCCGGTCGCCTTGGAGGCGAGCGCCGAGGAGCGGGAGACGCGCGGGTTCATCTCGATGACGATGATCCGGCCGTCGTCGGGGTTGACGGCGAACTGGATGTTGCAGCCGCCGGTGTCGACGCCGACCTCGCGGATGATCGCGATGCCGATGTCGCGCAGGCGCTGGTACTCGCGGTCGGTGAGCGTCATCGCCGGGGCGACGGTGATCGAGTCACCGGTGTGGACGCCCATCGGGTCGAAGTTCTCGATGGAGCAGACGACCACGACGTTGTCGTGCTTGTCGCGCATGAGCTCCAGCTCGTACTCCTTCCAGCCGAGGATGGACTCCTCCAGGAGCACCTCGGTGGTCGGGGAGAGCGTGAGGCCCTGGCCGGCGATGCGGCGCAGCTCGTCCTCGTCGTGGGCGAAGCCGGAGCCGGCGCCGCCCATGGTGAAGGAGGGGCGGACGACGACGGGGTAGCCGCCGAGCGTCTCGACGCCCTTGAGGACGTCGTCCATGGAGTGGCAGATGACGGAGCGGGCGGACTCGCCGTATCCGATCTTGGCCTTGACGGCCTCGACGACGCCCTTGAAGAGGTCGCGGTCCTCGCCCTTGTTGATGGCCTCGACGTTGGCGCCGATGAGCTCGACGCCGTACTTCTCCAGGACACCCTGCTCGTGCATGGAGATCGCGGTGTTGAGCGCGGTCTGGCCACCGAGGGTGGGCAGGAGCGCGTCGGGGCGCTCCTTGGCGATGATCTTCTCGACGAACTCGGGGGTGATCGGCTCGACGTACGTGGCGTCGGCGATCTCCGGGTCGGTCATGATCGTGGCCGGGTTGGAGTTGACCAGGATCACCCGCAGGCCCTCGGCCTTGAGGATGCGGCAGGCCTGGGTGCCGGAGTAGTCGAACTCGGCGGCCTGGCCGATGACGATCGGGCCGGAGCCGATGACCAGGACGGACTGGATATCGGTGCGCTTAGGCACGCTCGGCCTCCATCAGGGATACGAAGCGGTCGAAGAGGTACGCGGCGTCGTGCGGGCCCGCGGCCGCCTCGGGGTGGTACTGGACGGAGAAGGCCGGCTGGTCGAGCAGCTGGAGGCCTTCGACGACCTGGTCGTTCAGGCAGACGTGGGAGACCTCGGCACGCCCGTAGGGGGTGTCGGAGACCTTGTCGAGGGGCGCGTCGACGGCGAAGCCGTGGTTGTGCGCGGTGACCTCGACCTTGCCGGTGGTGCGGTCCTGCACGGGCTGGTTGATGCCCCGGTGGCCGTACTTCAGCTTGTAGGTGCCGAAGCCGAGCGCGCGGCCGAGGATCTGGTTGCCGAAGCAGATGCCGAAGAGCGGCGTCTTGCGCTCCAGGACGGCCTGCATGACGGCGACGGGGCCGTCGGCGGTGGCCGGGTCGCCGGGGCCGTTGGAGAAGAACACACCGTCGGGGTCGACGGCGTAGATGTCCTCGGCGGTGGCGGTGGCGGGCAGGACGTGGACCTCGATGCCGCGCTCGGCCATCCGGTGCGGGGTCATGCCCTTGATGCCGAGGTCGACGGCGGCGACGGTGAACTTCTTCTCGCCGATGGCGGGGACGACGTACGTCTCCTTGGTGGCGACCTCGGCGGAGAGGTTGGCGCCCTTCATCTGGGGCTGCGCCTGGACCTTGGCGAGGAGGGCGGCCTCGTCGGCCAGGCCCGCGCCGGAGGCGCTGATCAGCGCAGGGCCGGAGAAGATGCCGACGCGCATGGCGCCGCGCTCGCGCAGGTGGCGGGTGAGGGCGCGGGTGTCGATGCCGGAGATGCCGACGACGCCCTGGCGCTCCAGCTCCTCGTCCAGCGAGCGCTGGGAGCGCCAGTTGGAGGAGACGCGGGCGGGGTCGCGGACGACGTAGCCGGAGACCCAGATGCGGCCGGACTCGGGGTCCTCGTCGTTGACGCCGGTGTTGCCGACGTGGGGGGCGGTCATGACCACGACCTGGCGGTGGTACGACGGGTCGGTGAGGGTCTCCTGGTAGCCGGTCATTCCGGTGGAGAACACGGCCTCGCCGAAGGTCTCCCCCACGGCCCCGTAGGCGCGGCCGCGGAAGGCGCGGCCGTCCTCCAGGACGAGTACGGCGGGAGCCTTGGTGGCTCCCCTGGTGGAGGTCGTCATCGTGCGATGCCTTCCGTCGTGGTGGTTACGGCGTTCATGGAGTTGATGGCCTCGACCCAGGTGGTGTGCTCTGCCGCGCGGTCGGAGCGGAAGCCGGAGTCGAGCAGCTTGCCGCCGTGCTCCCAGGTGACGATCAGGAGCCCGCCCTCGGCGAGGACCTTGCCGGCGATGCCCTTGTCGAGGCGGGCCTCGCGCAGGGCGGCGGCCGGCAGGAAGAAGTCGTTCGCCCCGGGGCGTACGACCTCGATCCCGGCGTCGGTGAGCGTGAGCTCGACGCGGCTGCGGGTGCCGAGGCCGTGGGCGACGATCCGGTCGAGCCACTGCCCGGCGGTCGTGGACCCGTGGTAGCGCCCGCTGAGAGTCAGTTTCGCCTCGCCGGCCTGCTCCGGCGCGGTGGGGAGCTCGGGGAGGTCCGACTGGAGGCTGCCGCGCCACTTCCAGCCCTGGCGCATGAGCCAGTACACGAAGACGACGAACAGCAGCAGTCCGGCGACCCAGCCGAGCCGTCCGGCCCAGTCGGTCACCTCCGCCGATTTCTGCTCGGCAGCCTCTGCGGCGATTGCGATGAGTGGTGTCACGCCAGCTTCCCGTCCACGACCGTTGCCCGGCCCCGCAGGAAGGTGTGGGTGACGCGTCCCGGCAGCTCGCGGCCCTCGTAGGGGGTGTTGCGGCTGCGGGAGGCGAAGTCCGCGGGGTCCACGACACCACGGTAAGCCGGATCGACCAGCGTCAGGTTCGCGGGCTCACCAGCCGAGACGGGGCGTCCGTGGCCCTTCGCCTGTCCGATGCGGGCGGGGGCGAAGGACATGCGCTCGGCGACGCCGGCCCAGTCGAGGAGGCCGGTCTCGACCATCGTCTGCTGGACGACGGAGAGGGCGGTCTCCAGGCCGACCATGCCCATGGCGGCCGCGGCCCACTCGCAGTCCTTGTCCTCGTGCGGGTGCGGGGCGTGGTCGGTGGCGACGATGTCGATCGTGCCGTCGGCCAGCGCCTCGCGGAGGGCGAGGACGTCCTTCTCGGTGCGCAGCGGCGGGTTGACCTTGTAGACGGGGTTGTACGAGCGGACCAGCTCGTCCGTGAGGAGGAGGTGGTGCGGGGTGACCTCGGCGGTGACGTCGATGCCGCGGGACTTGGCCCAGCGGACGATCTCGACGGAGCCGGCGGTGGAGAGGTGGCAGATGTGGACGCGGGAGCCGACGTGCTCGGCGAGCAGGACGTCGCGGGCGATGATCGACTCCTCGGCGACGGCGGGCCAGCCGCCGAGGCCGAGCTCGGCGGAGACGACGCCCTCGTTCATCTGGGCGCCCTCGGTGAGGCGGGGCTCCTGGGCGTGCTGGGCGACGACGCCGCCGAAGGCCTTCACGTACTCCAGGGCGCGGCGCATGATCACGGCGTCGTCGACGCACTTGCCGTCGTCGGAGAAGACGGTGACGCCGGCGGCGGAGTCGTGCATGGCGCCGAGCTCGGCGAGCTTCTTGCCCTCCAGGCCGACGGTGACGGCGCCGATGGGCTGGACGTCGCAGTAGCCGGCCTCCTGGCCGAGGCGGTAGACCTGCTCGACGACGCCGGCGGTGTCGGCGACCGGGTGGGTGTTGGCCATGGCGAAGACGGCCGTGTAGCCGCCGGAGGCGGCGGCGCGGGTGCCGGTGAGGACGGTCTCGGAGTCCTCGCGGCCGGGCTCGCGCAGGTGGGTGTGGAGGTCGACGAGGCCGGGCAGCAGGATCTGGCCGTCGGCCTCGATCACGGTCGCGCCCTCGGCGGAAAGCCCGGTGCCGACCTGGGCGATGGTCTCGCCGTCGATGAGGACGTCCTGGACGTCGCCGCCGAGGACCTGGGCACCGCGGATAAGGATCTTGCTCATGGTTACTTGTTCTCCTCGGTGCGGGTGTGGCTGACGGCGGACTCGTTGCCGCCCAGAAGCAGGTAGAGGACGGCCATCCGGACGGAGACACCGTTGGCGACCTGCTCGACGACCGTGCAGCGGTCGGAGTCGGCGACCTCGGCGGTGATCTCCATGCCGCGGACCATCGGGCCGGGGTGCATGACGATGGCGTGCTCGGGCATCTTCGCCATCCGCTCGCCGTCGAGCCCGTAGCGGCGCGAGTACTCGCGCTCGGTCGGGAAGAAGGCGGCGTTCATCCGCTCGCGCTGCACACGCAGCATCATCACCGCGTCGGACTTCGGCAGCACGCTGTCGAGGTCGTACGAGATGTCGCAGGGCCAGGTCTCGACGCCGACCGGGACCAGGGTCGGCGGGGCCACCAGGGTGACCTCGGCGCCGAGGGTGTGGAGCAGGTCGACGTTGGAGCGGGCGACCCGGCTGTGCAGGACGTCGCCCACGAGGGTGATGCGCTTGCCGGCGAGGTCCTGGCCGAGGCCGGCGTCGCGGCCGACGAGGCGGCGGCGCATCGTGAAGGCGTCGAGGAGGGCCTGGGTGGGGTGCTGGTGGGTGCCGTCGCCCGCGTTGATGACGGGGGCGTCGATCCAGCCGGAGGTGGCGAGCCGGTAGGGGGCGCCGGAGGCGCTGTGCCGGATGACGACCGCGTCGACGCCCATGGCCTCCAGGGTCTGCGCGGTGTCCTTGAGGGACTCGCCCTTGGAGACGCTGGAGCCCTTGGCCGCGAAGTTGATCACGTCGGCGGAGAGGCGCTTCTCGGCGGCCTCGAAGGAGATCCGGGTCCGGGTGGAGTCCTCGAAGAAGAGGTTGCAGATGGTCCGGCCGCGCAGGGTCGGGAGCTTCTTGATGGGCCGGTCGGCCACCCGGGCCATCTCCTCGGCGGTGTCGAGGATCTGGACGGCGTCGTCGCGGGTGAGGTCGGCGGCCGAGATGAGGTGACGCATCATCGGGGTTTCTCTCCGTGGTGGGGAGGTGTGCGGGCATGCGGGGGCGCAGGGGTGTGCCCCGGCCCCGGCGGGGAAGCCGGTCCGGCTAGGAGGCGGGCTTGGAGCCGAGCAGGACGGTGTCGCGACCGTCTTCCTCGGCGAGCTGCACCTTGAC
The DNA here is from genome assembly GCF_053616475.1 of Streptomyces sp. NPDC055815. Taxonomy (NCBI): domain Bacteria; kingdom Bacillati; phylum Actinomycetota; class Actinomycetes; order Kitasatosporales; family Streptomycetaceae; genus Streptomyces; species Streptomyces sp. NPDC055815. The sequence goes on from NZ_JBSHDU010000038.1 coordinate 80,997, forward strand.
CGTCTCCCGCAGCGACGTGGGGAGGTTCTTGCCGACGTAGTCGGCGCGGATCGGAAGTTCGCGGTGGCCGCGGTCGACGAGGACCGCGAGCTGGACGGCGCGCGGGCGGCCGATGTCGCCGAGGGCGTCGAGGGCGGCGCGGATGGTGCGTCCGGAGAAGAGGACGTCGTCGACGAGGACGACGAGGCGGCCGTCGATGCCGTCACCGGGGATCTCGGTGCGGCCGATGGCGCGGGCCGGCTTCAGCCGCAGGTCGTCCCGGTACATGGTGATGTCGAGGGAGCCGACCGGGATCTTGGTGCCGGTGATCGATTCGAGCTTCTCGGCGAGCCGGCGGGCGAGGAAGACGCCGCGGGTGGGGATGCCGAGGAGGACCACGTCGTCGGCGCCCTTGGCGCGCTCGACGATCTCGTGGGCGATGCGGGTCAGGACCCGCGCGATGTCGGGGGCCTCGAGAACGGGCCGGGCGTCATCGCCGTACTGCTGCTGAGTGTCCATGAAAAACGGACCTCCTTCTCCGCCTCACGGGACGGCTCTTAAAGGACGTCGGATTTGCGCCGTTCACTCTACCAGGGGTGGGAGCGGCTTTCCCGTGCACCCCTGCCGCCCCTCCGGGCGCCGTCCCCCGGGAGGGGGCGGTACGGACCATTCGGCTTGACGGGTAGGTGTAACGCTGCGTAACCTCACAGTGAGTTACCAGCCGCGCGGCGCAGCCGCATGTCGTCACAGCGTCCGGGAGCGTTATGTCCAGCGAATACGCAAAGCAGCTCGGGGCCAAACTCCGTGCCATCCGCACCCAGCAGGGTCTGTCCCTCCACGGGGTGGAGGAGAAGTCCCAGGGCCGCTGGAAGGCGGTCGTGGTCGGCTCGTACGAGCGCGGAGACCGCGCGGTGACGGTGCAGCGTCTTGCCGAGCTGGCCGACTTCTACGGCGTGCCGGTGCAGGAGCTCCTGCCGGGCACGACCCCCGGCGGCGCCGCCGAGCCGCCGCCGAAGCTGGTCCTGGACCTGGAGCGCCTGGCCCACGTCCCGCAGGAGAAGGCCGGCCCGCTCCAGCGCTACGCCGCGACGATCCAGTCGCAGCGCGGCGACTACAATGGCAAGGTGCTGTCGATCCGTCAGGACGACCTGCGCACGCTCGCCGTGATCTACGACCAGTCCCCCTCGGTCCTCACCGAGCAGCTGATCAGCTGGGGCGTCCTGGACGCGGACGCGCGCCGCGCGGTCGCCCACGAGGACAACTGACCCCCTGCGAGGTCCCAGCAGAAACGTACCGCCGGGCCCGTGGACGTCATCCGACGTC
>NZ_JBSHDU010000039.1:0-80311 GCF_053616475.1 Streptomyces sp. NPDC055815
GGGAGCCTCTGGCGCCGGCAAGGGCGCCGTCCCGTGTGCCCACCCGTCCCGCCCTGCGGGACGATTGCCCACACGGCGCGTGGGCACCGCCCAGCAGGGCGCGGGTCCACACGCGCGTGGGCACCGCCCACACGGGCGCGGGGCCGCGACTGACACGGTGCCCCCTCGTGGCGTACGCTCGACGGCTGCCCAGTGCACGTGAGAAGGGGGCCTTAGGTGGCCGCGCAGGAAGCCGTGGACACGGTCAGAGACCGTGAGATCGGTGTCGAGCAGGAACATCTGGATCAGGTCTACCGCCGACTGGAGGAGAAGATCCACGAGGCGGAGTTCCTGATGAACGACGCCGCCCAGCGGGGCCAGGTCGGCACGCCCGGCGCGCTCGCCGAGCGTGACGCGCAGGTCTTCCGGGCCGGGATCCACCTCAACCGGCTCAACAACGAGTTCGAGGACTTCCTCTTCGGCCGGATCGACCTCCTGTACGGCAAGGACGGGAAGAAGGGCCCCGACGGGGCCTACACCTCCGTCGAGCCCGCCGAGGACGCCGTACGGCCCGACAACACCGCCGAGATCGGCGAGACCCTCCACATCGGGCGGATCGGCGTTCTCGACGCCGACTACTCGCCGCTCGTCATCGACTGGCGCGCGCCCGCCGCCGCGCCCTTCTACCGGTCCACCCCCGTCGACCCCGGCCGCGTCGTGCGCCGTCGCGTCATCCGCTCCAAGGGCCGCCAGGTCCTCGGCGTCGAGGACGACCTCATGCGCCCCGAGCTCCGCGCCACCCTCGACGGCCGCGAGCTGCCCGTGATCGGCGACGGCGCCCTGATGGCCGCCCTCGGCCAGGCCCGCAGCCACACCATGCGGGACATCGTGTCCTCCATCCAGGCCGAGCAGGACCTGGTCATCCGCGCGCCCGCCGCCTCCGTCACGTACGTCGAGGGCGGGCCGGGGACGGGGAAGACGGCGGTCGCGCTGCACCGCGCCGCCTACCTGCTCTACCAGGACCGGCGGCGGTACGCGGGCGGCATCCTCATCGTCTCCCCGACCCCGCTCCTCGTCTCGTACACCGAGGGCGTCCTGCCCTCCCTCGGCGAGGAGGGCCAGGTCGCGATCCGCGCCGTCGGCTCGCTCGTCGACGGCGCCGAGGCCACCGCGTACGACGAGCCCGCCGTCGCCCGCGTCAAGGGCTCCTCCCGCATGGTGCACGTGCTGCGGAAGGCGGCCAGGGGCGCCCTGGAGAGCCCGGACGCCCCGCAGCTCCTGCGTGTCGTCGCCTTCGGGCGGCGGCTCGAGCTGGAGGCCGACGAGCTGCGCCGGATCCGCCACAACGTCCTCGGCGGCACCGCCCCCGTCAACCTGCTGCGGCCCCGTGCCCGCCGGCTCCTCCTCGACGCGCTGTACGCCAAGTCCGGTGCCGCCGGCCGGCACAGCGATCCCGAGCTCGCCGCCGAGCTGCGCTCCTCCTTCGACGAGGACGTCTCCACCGAGGACTCGTTCCTTTCCTTCCTCGACGCGTGGTGGCCCGAGCTCACCCCCCGTCAGGTCCTCGGCGCGATGGTCGACGAGCGGCGGCTCGGCCGCTGGGCCCGCCGGATCCTCAACCCGGGCGAGGTGCGGCGGCTCGCGCGCTCGCTGCGCCGCGAGGAGCTGTCCGTCCACGACGTCGCCCTCCTCGACGAGCTGAACACCCTGCTCGGCGCCCCGGCCCGGCCCCGCAAGAAGCGGGAGTACGACCCGCTGGACCAGCTCACGGGTCTTGAGGAGCTGATGCCCGTACGGGAGGAGACCCAGCGGGAGCGGGCCGAGCGGCTCGCCGCGGAGCGCACCGAGTACGCGCACGTGATCGTCGACGAGGCCCAGGACCTGACGCCCATGCAGTGGCGGATGGTCGGGCGGCGCGGCCGGCACGCCACCTGGACGGTCGTCGGCGATCCGGCGCAGTCCTCCTGGTCGGACCCGGACGAGGCCGCCGAGGCCCGGGACGAGGCCCTCGGCTCCCGGCCGCGGCGCCGCTTCGAGCTCACCGTGAACTACCGGAACCCGGCGGAGATCGCCGAGCTCGCCGCCAAGGTCCTCGCGCTCGCCATGCCGGGCAAGGAATCGCCGCGCGCCGTCCGTTCCACGGGCGTCGAGCCCCGCTTCGTACCGGTCCCGGAGAAGGGCGATCTGGCCGAAACCGTACGTTTGGAGGCGGAGCGGCTCCTCACCCAGGTGGACGGAACCGTCGGTGTCGTCGTCGCCATGAACCGGCGGGACGAGGCCGCGCGCTGGCTCGCCGGCCTCGGCGACCGGGTGGTCGCCCTCGGCTCCCTGGAGGCGAAGGGGCTTGAGTACGACGCGACGGTGGTCGTCTCGCCCGCGGAGATCGCGGACGAGTCCCCGGCCGGCCTGCGCGTCCTGTACGTGGCCCTCACCCGGTCCACGCAGGCGCTCACGGTGCTCGCGGGCGACCGGGACATGCCGGACGAGGCGGGGGTCCCGGACCTGCTGCGGGACTGATCCAGGCCCCTGCTCCGACGGGGCAGGGCGCCGATTTCAGGTCAACCTGTGGCGCTGGAATCACCGGGCAGGGTGGTTTGTTAGCCTTGTCGTGGCACCGGCTCGATCCAAGCCCCCGGGCCCAACCTTCGTCCCTCAGAGGGACCACTTGCCGCGAGGCGAGCATGGCGGGTCGGTGCCATTTAGATGTATGTACGAAGTCGAGGCCCCTGTCACCTCCGGTGACGGGGGCCTCTTCTGTTTTTCCGACAGTTCTCGTATGGTGGAAACTACTTTCCGAAAACAAAATGACCGCATTACCTGCTACCGGCAGGTAGGTGCGACGATCGGAGGGCGCCGCCAGGCAACCAGCCGGGGCGGCGTAGCAACGAAGCTCAGGGAAAGCAGAGGAACTCGGCCATGGCAACGGCGCCCAGCGTCTCGTACTCGATGACGGTCCGGCTGGAGGTTCCCGCCAGCGGAACCGCGGTCTCCCAGCTCACCACGGCGGTGGAGTCCCACGGCGGATCGGTCACCGGCCTCGACGTGACCGCCTCCGGCCACGAGAAGCTCCGCATCGACGTCACCATCGCCGCGACCTCCACCGCGCACGCCGACGAGATCGTCGCGCAGCTGCGCACCATCGAGGGCGTCGTCCTCGGCAAGGTCTCCGACCGTACGTTCCTGATGCACCTCGGCGGCAAGATCGAGATGGCGTCGAAGCACCCCATCCGCAACCGTGACGACCTCTCCATGATCTACACCCCGGGCGTCGCCCGCGTGTGCATGGCGATCGCCGAGAACCCCGAGGACGCCCGCCGCCTCACCATCAAGCGCAACACCGTCGCCGTCGTGACCGACGGCTCCGCCGTCCTCGGCCTCGGCAACATCGGCCCGATGGCCGCGATGCCGGTCATGGAGGGCAAGGCGGCCCTGTTCAAGCGCTTCGCCGACATCGATGCCTGGCCGCTCTGCCTGGACACCCAGGACACCGACGAGATCGTCGCGATCGTCAAGGCGATCGCCCCGGGCTTCGCGGGCATCAACCTGGAGGACATCTCCGCGCCGCGCTGCTTCGAGATCGAGGCCCGGCTGCGCGAGGCCCTCGACATCCCCGTCTTCCACGACGACCAGCACGGCACCGCCATCGTCGTCCTCGCCGCCCTCACCAACGCGCTGCGCGTGGTCGGCAAGGGCATCGGCGACGTACGGGTCGTCATGTCCGGTGCCGGCGCGGCCGGTACGGCCATCCTGAAGCTGCTGATCGCGGCGGGCGTCAAGCACGCCGTCGTCGCCGACATCCACGGTGTCGTGCACGCGGGCCGCGAGGACCTGGTCGACGCCGCCCCCGGCACCCCGCTGCGCTGGATCGCGGACAACACCAACCCCGAGGGCGTCACCGGCACCCTCAAGCAGGCCGTCGTCGGCGCGGACGTGTTCATCGGCGTCTCGGCGCCGAACCTGCTCGGCGCGGAGGACGTCGCCGCCATGGCGGAGGGCGCCATCGTGTTCGCGCTCGCGAACCCCGACCCGGAGGTCGACCCGGCCGCCGCGCGGCAGACCGCCGCCGTCGTCGCCACCGGCCGCTCGGACTTCCCGAACCAGATCAACAACGTGCTCGTCTTCCCGGGCGTCTTCCGCGGTCTGCTCGACGCCCAGTCCCGCACGGTCAACACGGAGATGATGCTGGCGGCGGCCACCGCCCTCGCCGACGTGGTCACCGAGGACGAGCTCAACCCGAACTACATCATCCCGTCGGTCTTCAACGACAAGGTCGCCGGCGCGGTCGCCGGAGCCGTCCGGACCGCGGCGAAGGCCGCGGCCTCGGGCACGGCGCCCGCCGGGCGCTGACGGCGCGTCGCGATTCGCGGAGCCGTAAACCCGCCTTTAGGGTGGCGTTTCGGCTCCGCGCGGTTTTCGCGGCGTCGACAGAACGTCACCACCACGGGGCTCGGGCGCTTTTCGTGTGACCCGCGGGGGTGCCGGATTGGCGTTCCCGCCGCTGGTGGGGGCAGGATGCGTGTTTGGGCGCGAGGGTCTGTCGTTTGACCCGGGTCCGGGGACTGTCCGAGGGCCCTGGCAGCATCGGCTTCGCTGTACCCAATCGCGCGGCTTCCGCCGCGTGGCACGCCTCACAGGCAAGAAGAACACGGGAGTAACAACATGAACCGCAGTGAGCTGGTGGCCGCCCTGGCCGACCGCGCCGAGGTGACCCGCAAGGACGCCGACGCCGTGCTGGCCGCTCTCGCCGAGACCGTCGGTGAGGTCGTCGCCAAGGGTGACGAGAAGGTCACCATCCCCGGCTTCCTGACCTTCGAGCGCACCCACCGTGCCGCTCGCACCGCTCGTAACCCGCAGACCGGCGACCCGATCGACATCCCGGCCGGCTACAGCGTGAAGGTCTCCGCGGGCTCGAAGCTCAAGGAAGCCGCCAAGGGCAAGTAAGGCGGCCTAGAGGCGCAGAAAGGGCGGCCACCCTGTCAGGGGGTGGCCGCCCTTTCGTTCGTGCCTGTACGGGCCCGTGACGCCACGCGGGGCGTCACGGGCCCGTTCCGTACTAGACCAGCGCGCTGCCCGGGAGCTCGACCTTCGCGCCCAGCTCGACGAGCTTCTCCATGAAGTTCTCGTAGCCGCGGTTGATCAGGTCGATGCCGTGGACCCGGCTCGTGCCCTGGGCCGCGAGGGCCGCGATCAGGTACGAGAAGCCGCCGCGCAGGTCGGGGATGACCAGGTCGGCGCCCTGGAGCCGGGTCGGGCCCGACACGACCGCCGAGTGCAGGAAGTTCCGCTGGCCGAAGCGGCAGTCGGAGCCGCCCAGGCACTCGCGGTACAGCTGGATGTGGGCACCCATCTGGTTCAGCGCGGAGGTGAAGCCGAGCCGGGACTCGTACACCGTCTCGTGGACGATGGAGAGGCCGGAGGCCTGCGTCAGGGCCACGACCAGCGGCTGCTGCCAGTCGGTCTGGAAGCCGGGGTGCACGTCCGTCTCCAGGTGGATCGCGTTGAGCGAGCCGCCCGGGTGCCAGAAGCGGATGCCCTCGTCGTCGATCTCGAAGGCGCCGCCGACCTTCCGGTACGTGTTGAGGAAGGTCATCATCGAGCGCTGCTGGGCGCCGCGCACGTAGATGTTGCCCTCGGTGGCCAGCGCCGCGGACGCCCAGGAGGCCGCCTCCAGGCGGTCCGGGAGCGCCCGGTGGGTGTAGCCGTCGAGGCGGTCGACACCGGTGATCCGGATGGTCCGGTCGGTGTCCATGGAGATGATCGCGCCCATTTTCTGCAGGACGCAGATCAGGTCCTCGATCTCGGGCTCCACGGCCGCGTTCGACAGCTCGGTGACGCCCTCGGCGAGGACGGCGGTGAGCAGCACCTGCTCGGTCGAGCCGACCGAGGGGTACGGGAGGCGGATCTTGCAACCGCGAAGACGCTGCGGGGCCTCCAGGTACTGCCCGTCGGCGCGCTTCTCGATGGTCGCGCCGAACTGGCGGAGCACGTCGAAGTGGAAGTCGATGGGCCGGCCGCCGATGTCGCAGCCGCCCAGACCCGGGATGAAGGCGTGGCCGAGGCGGTGCAGCAGCGGGCCGCAGAAGAGGATCGGGATGCGCGACGAACCGGCGTGGGCATCGATGTCAGCGACGTTCGCGGACTCGACGTGCGTCGGGTCGAGGACGAGCTCGCCGGGCTCCTCGCCCGGGCGGACCGTCACTCCGTGCAGCTGGAGCAGCCCGCGGACCACGCGGACGTCACGGATGTCGGGAACGTTGCGCAGGCGGCTGGGGCCGCTGCCGAGCAGGGCGGCGACCATCGCCTTGGGCACGAGGTTCTTCGCGCCGCGGACGCGGATCTCGCCCTCCAGCGGGGTTCCGCCGTGGACAAGCAGGACATCGTCTGTGCCGGTCATGAATCTCGCGTTCCGAAAGTGGGGTCCGACGGGTGGCCAGAGAAAAGGGTAAGGGGCCATAAGACCCCGATCGGGCGCCTCATGGGGCCTGTCAGATGTAATGAATTCGGCACAACACCCTCTGTTCCCATGATCTTGCGGAGCGTCACCGTCCGCTTGTCCCCGAGGGGCGGCCCGGCACCGCGGCCCCGTCCGTCCTGAACTGCGGTGGGTCCCGCCTTCCCGCCATCCCGTCCGACAACCCCCCGCGAACGCCGAAGATGCGGGATCATGTGTCGCATGACCGAGGTGTCCTCGCTCACAGGACGGCTGCTCGTGGCCACCCCCGCGCTGGCGGACCCGAATTTCGACCGCGCGGTGGTCCTGCTGCTCGACCATGACGACGAGGGCTCGCTCGGCGTCGTCCTCAACCGGCCCACGCCCGTCACCGTCGGCGACATCCTCGCCCCCTGGGCCGCCCTCGCCGGCGAGCCCGGCGTCGTCTTCCAGGGCGGTCCCGTCTCGCTGGACGCGGCCCTCGGCGTCGCCGTCATCCCCGGCGACGAGGGCCCCCTCGGCTGGCGGCGGGTGTACGGGGCGATCGGCCTGGTCGACCTGGAGACCCCGCCCGAGCTGCTCGGACCGGCGCTCGGCTCGCTGCGGATCTTCGCGGGGTACGCGGGCTGGGGCCCCGGCCAGCTGGAGTCGGAGCTCGGTGACGGGGCCTGGTACGTGGTCGAGTCGGAGCCCGGTGACGTCTCCTCCCCGCGCCCCGAGACGCTCTGGCGGCAGGTGCTGCGACGGCAGCGCGGCGAACTCGCGATGATTGCGACATATCCGGACGATCCCTCTCTTAACTGACGGCCCGGCACCTCGGGGAAGGGCTCTGTCGTTTGGTCGTCCGCGCGTGCGATACGTGCTTTGGGTGACGTGCGTCTGTTCGTACGGCGACGCGCTACGTACGATGATCCGACTTCGCAGAGCCCACAGTGCGCACATATGCGCCCAGACGATCAAGAGATGACCACGTGTCTGTCATAACCGATGCCCGGAGCGGCCGGGCCTCGGCACGGGTGCCCGCCGAATCGGCCGGATCCGTGCTGCCCACCCGCCTCGACTCGCTGACGAGTCTGCGGTTCTTCGCCGCCTTCGCGGTGTTCGCCCACCACTTCACCGGCGTGGGCGGCAAGACGGGCTACGGACGCGCCCCCTCCATCTTCCCGTACTCGGAGATGGGTGCCCACGGGGTCACCTTCTTCTTCGTCCTCTCGGGCTTCCTGCTGACCTGGGTGTACAAGCCGTACGAGCACCCGGTCGCCTTCTACATACGCCGGGTGGCGCGCATCTGGCCGGCGACCCTGGTCGCCGCCGTGCTCGCCTACTACGTCTTCTACGTCCGGGCCCACGAGGCCGTGGAGTGGAAGTCCTTCATCGCCTCGCTCTTCCTCGTGCAGAACTGGCTCCCCGAGGCCACCCCGACGCTTCCCGGCAACCCGGTGACCTGGACCCTCAGCGTCGAGATCCTCTTCTACGCCCTGTTCCCGCTGCTCGCCCGCTTCGTCGTCCGGATGCGCACCCCGCTCCTGGTCGGCCTGACCATCGCCGGCCTCGTCGGCATGTGGGCGGTCAACTGGTGGGCCTTCGACAGCCTGGCCCCCGAGACGGCCCGCTGGGTCATGCGCCACCCCACCGTCTACCTGCCGCAGTTCCTCGTCGGCATGACGGTCGCCCTGCTGATCCGCCGCGGCTTCCGCGTCCCGCTGCGCCCGATCGTGCCGCTCGCGCTGCTCGCCGCCTACGTCTACGGCTACTTCCAGCTGCGCGCCCACCTGTCCGCCGCCTACGACGCGCAGCTGGAGTACACGCTCCGGCCCACGCTCGCCGTGCTCGCCGCGCTGGTCATCATCGCGTTCGTGCAGCGGGAGATCGCCGGCCACCGCGGTCTCCTCAACAAGAAGCCGCTCATCCTGCTCGGCGTGTGGTCCTACGGCTTCTACCTGCTGCACCACTCGGTGAGCCGCTTCTCCACCTACGAGTGGGGACGGACCGCGGACCGGGACTCGGCCCTCTTCGCGATGCTCGGGATGGGTCTCGTCATCCTGGCGATGTCCTGGGCGCTCTACCGTTTCGTCGAGGAGCCCGCCAACCGCTGGCTCGTCAGCCGCATCCCCGCCCGCTGGCGGCGTACGGCCCCGTCCGTCCCCGTCGCCCAGCACACGCCGTGAGCGCCCCCCTCGGGTCTCCGGTTCCCGCGCGGGCGTGGGTACCCTTGGCGGTTATGAGCACTCTCGAGCCCGAGCGCGGGGCAGGTACGGGAACCCTCGTCGAGCCGACGCCGCAGGTGTCCCACGGTGACGGCGACCACGAGCGCTACGCCCACTACGTCCAGAAGGACAAGATCATGGCGAGCGCCCTCGACGGCACGCCCGTCGTGGCGCTGTGCGGAAAGGTCTGGGTACCGGGGCGCGACCCCAAGAAGTACCCGGTCTGTCCGATGTGCAAGGAGATCTACGACTCCATGGGTGCGGGCGGCGGCGACAAGGACAAGGGCGGCAAGGACAAGTAGCCGAGCCGCCCCGACGTCGGGGCAAGCCCTTCGCGGCCCCCGTCGCGCGTACTCCGGTACGCGCGGCGGGGGCCGTTTCGCGTTCCGGGACGGGCCGGCGCGGCCGATGTGGTCGAGACCTCTTGTCGGCCCGCCCCGGACGCGCCTAACCTCACGCGTGTTGTGCAGCACGAAACGCTCATTGCATATGTTGCAACGCACGCTTTCGGAGGGGATCCGCCATGACGTCCACGACGCCCATGAAGTCCGCCGTCACCGCCGCCGCACTCCTGCTCGCCGGCCTCGCCGCCACCGCCTGCGCGCCCCAGACGTCCGGCGGCCCCGCCGCCGCCGACGAGAAGAGCGGAACCCTGCGCGTCTGGCTCTTCCAGGAGGTGAGCAACACACCCAAGGAACAGGTCGTCCGACAGGCCGTGGCCGCCTTCGAGAAGAGCCACCCGGGCGCGAAGGCCGAGATCGAGTACATCCCCGTCGAGACCCGCGCCCAGCGCGTCAAGGCCGCCTTCAACGACCCCGCGTCGGCGCCCGACCTCATCGAGTACGGCAACACCGACACCGCCGGATACGTGAAGGACGGCGGACTCGCCGACATCAGCGCCGAGTTCGCCGCCTGGGACGAGGCCAAGGACACCGACCCCACCGCCCGGCAGTCCGTCACCGTCGCCGGCAAGGTCTACGGCGCCCCGCTCTTCGTCGGCGTCCGCGTGCCATCCCGTCCGAGATCCTGGAGGCCGCCGCCCTCGACGGCGCCTCGCAGTGGCGGATCCGGCGCTCCGTCACGGCCCCGGTGCTCCGGCCGATCCTGGTCGTCGTCACGATCCAGTCGATCATCTGGGACTTCAAGCTCTTCACCCAGATCTACGTGATGACGAACGGCGGCGGCATCGCCGGCCAGAACCTCGTCCTCAACGTGTACGCCTACCAGAAGGCCTTCGCCTCGTCCCAGTACGGCCTGGGCTCGGCGATCGGCGTCGTCATGCTGCTGATCCTGCTGGCCGTGACGCTCGTCCACCTGCGCCTGCTGTGACGCCAGGGAGAAGAACTGTGACCACCTCCCGTACGTTCCGCATCCGGCGTCCCGGGCGGCTCGCCGCCGAGGCCGTCACCCTCCTCGTCGCGGCCGCCGTCGCCTTCCCGCTGTACTGGATGCTCCTCTCCGCCCTCAAACCGGCCGGCGAGATCCAGTCCACCCACCCCCGGCCCTGGACGCTCTCCCCGTCCCTCGACTCCTTCCGGCGCGTCTTCGAGCAGCAGGAATTCGGCCGCTACTTCGTCAACTCGCTGATCGTCGCGGGCACGGTCGTCCTCGCCTCGGCCCTCATCGCCTTCCTCGCGGCGACGGCCGTCACCCGGTTCCGCTTCCGGTTCCGGACGACCCTGCTCGTCATGTTCCTCGTCGCCCAGACGGTGCCGGTCGAGGCGCTGACCATCCCGCTGTTCTTCCTCATGCGGGACTTCGGCCAGCTCAACACCCTCGGCTCGCTGATCCTGCCGCACCTCGCCTTCTCCCTGCCCTTCGCGATCTGGATGCTGCGCGGCTTCGTGAAGGCGGTCCCCGAGGCGCTGGAGGAACAGGCCCGGATCGACGGCGCGAGCCCCACCCGCTTCCTCTGGCAGCTCCTCTTCCCGCTGGTCCTCCCCGGCCTCGTCGCGACCAGCGTCTTCTCGTTCATCTCCACCTGGAACGACTTCCTCTTCGCGAAGTCCTTCCTCATCAGCGACACCTCGCAGTCGACCCTCCCCATGGCGCTGCTCGTCTTCTTCAAGCCCGACGAGAACGACTGGGGAGGAATCATGGCCGGGTCGACCGTGATGACGATCCCGGTGCTCGTCTTCTTCGTACTCGTACAGCGCCGCCTGGTCTCCGGACTCGGCGGGGCGGTGAAGGACTGACATGACCTCCGACCAGGACCTCATCCCCGCACCGCGCTCCGTCGAGCAGGGAAGCGACGGCCGGCTCCCGCTCGACGAGCGGACCACCCTCGACGCCGGGCCCGGCACCGAGTCCACCGCCCGCTGGCTGCGCGCCACGCTCGGCGCCGCCACCGGACTGCCCCTCCCCGACGGCACCGGGCCACAGGCGATCCGGCTGCTGATCACCGAGGACGCCGAGCGGCCCGAGGCGTACCGGCTCACCGTCGGCGGCCCGGACGCCGCCGTCGCCATCGAGGGCGGCGGCCCCGCAGGCGTCTTCTGGGGCGCCCAGACCCTCCGCCAGCTCCTCGGCCCCGACGCGTACCGCAAGGCGCCCGTACGGCCCGACGCGGCCCGGGACCTCCCGTACGTGACGATCGAGGACGCGCCCCGCTTCGGCTGGCGCGGCCTCCTGCTCGACGTCTCCCGGCACTTCACGCCCAAGGACGACGTCCTGCGCCTGCTCGACCTGCTCGCCGCCCACAAGCTGAACGTCTTCCACTTCCACCTCACCGACGACCAGGGCTGGCGCCTCCAGATCGAGCGATACCCCAGGCTCACCGAGGTCGGCGCCTGGCGCGCCCGCACCAAATGGGGACACCGGGCCTCCCCGCTCTGGACCGAGACCCCGTACGGCGGCTTCTACACCCAGGACGACATCCGCGAGATCGTCGCGTACGCCGCCGAGCGGCACATCACCGTCGTCCCCGAGATCGACCTCCCCGGCCACGCGCAGGCCGCCATCGCCGCCCACCCCGAACTCGGCAACACCGACGTCGTCGACACCGCCGCCCTCACCGTCTGGGACACCTGGGGCGTCAACCCCAACGTCCTCGCCCCCACCGAGGCCGTCCTCCGCTTCTACGAGGGCGTCTTCGAAGAGGTCCTCGACCTCTTCCCGTCCACCTTCGTCCACATCGGCGGCGACGAGTGCCCCAAGGACCAGTGGAAGGCCTCACCGGCCGCCCAGGCCCGCATCAAGGAACTCGGACTCGCCGACGAGGACGAGCTCCAGTCCTGGTTCATCCGCCACTTCGACCGCTGGCTCAGCGCCCGCGGCCGCCGCCTCATCGGCTGGGACGAGATCCTGGAGGGCGGCCTCGCCGACGGGGCGGCCGTCTCCTCCTGGCGGGGGTACGCGGGCGGGATCGCCGCCGCCGAAGCCGGCCACGACGTCGTCATGTGCCCCGAACAGCACGTCTACCTGGACCACCGTCAGGCACCCGGCGAGGACGAACCGATGCCCATCGGATACGTCCGCACCCTCGCCGACGTCTACCGCTTCGAGCCCGTCCCGCCCGGCCTCGCCCCCGAGGCCGCCGCCCACATCCTGGGAACCCAGGCCAACGTCTGGACCGAGGTCATGGAGAACCGCTCCCGCGTCGACTACCAGGTCTTCCCGCGCCTCGCCGCCTTCGCCGAGGTCGCCTGGTCCACGCTCCCCGCGCCGGAGGCGCGCGACCACGCCGGTTTCGAGCGCCGCATGCGCACCCACTACCGGCGCCTCGACGCCCTCGGCGTCGACTACCGCCCGCCCGCCGGACCCCACCCCTGGCAGCAGCGCCCCGGGGTGGCCGGCCGACCCCTGGAGGGCAAGCCCCCGAACGTGTGAGGGACCCGACGTCACCCGGTCACCCAAGAGCGTCGAAAAGGAAGTTACCGTCGCACCCGGGGCGTCCCGGACGGAACAGTCCTTCGCGGACCCTCGCGCCGGACTCCTCGGAAGATGTGCCAGAGTTGCCACGTCCGGCCTGTGAGCACGTACGGTACGCCCACACGCAGGCGCGACGGCCGGGCACAGTCGGGGACCACCGGGACACCGGGAAGGGGCAGCGGGTTGACCACGCACGCACCACAGACGGCGCAGTCCGTGACGCTGCCCGCCTCGCTCGACGAGGCCGTGGCGGCGCTCACGGCCATGCCGGCCGCCGTGCCCGTCGCCGGCGGCACCGACCTCATGGCCGCCGTCAACAAAGGCCAGCTCCGCCCCGCCGGACTCGTCGGCCTGAGCCGCATCAACGAGATCCGCGGCTGGCAGTACCAGGACGGCCACGCCCTCCTCGGCGCCGGCCTCACCCACGCGCGCATGGGGCGCCCCGACTTCGCCGCCCTCATCCCGGCCCTCGCCGCCGCCTCCCGCGCGGCCGGGCCGCCCCAGATCCGCAACGCCGGCACCCTCGGCGGCAACATCGTCACCGCCGCGCCCACCGGCGACTCGCTGCCCGTCCTCGCCGCCCTGGAGGCCGACCTCGTCGTCCTCGGCCCGCTCGGCAGCCGCGAGATCCCCGTCTCCCACCTCCTCGCGGGCCGCGACCTGCTCGCCCCCGGCGAGCTCGTCGGCTTCGTCCGCGTCCCGCTGCTCCACGCCCCCCAGGTCTTCCTCAAGGCCACCGGCCGCACCGGCCCGGCCCGCGCCACCGCCTCCGTCGCCGTCGTCCTCGACCCGGCCCGGCGGGGCGTGCGCTGCGCGGTCGGCGCCGTCGCGCCCATGCCGCTGCGGCCCCTGGAGGCCGAGCGCTGGATCGCCTCGCTGGTGGACTGGGACAACGACCGGGGGCTCGCGCCGGAGGCGCTCGCGGCGTTCGGCGAGTACGTCGCCGCCGCCTGCATCCCGGACCCGCCGGGCGACGAACAGTTGCCCCCGGCCGTACTGCACCTGCGGCGCACGGTCGCCGCACTCGCCCGACGGGCACTGGGGAGGGCACTGGCATGAGCGACGAGCACACGGGTCAGACGGGCGGCTGGGAGCCGCTCCCGCAGAGCGAGGGCTACGACGGCGACGCGACCGCCTTCGTCCAGCTGCCGCCCGACTTCATGCTGGACGGCGTGCCCCTGGAGGCGCCCGGCCACGGCTACGTGCCGCCGATGATCACCCCGCTCCAGCCGCTCACCCCGGCCGCGGCGACGGACCCGTCGGCGACGGGCTCGTGGACGGTGCACGTCCCGACGGAGGCGCAGCAGCCCCAGTACTTCGAGGGCGGTGAGTACGGGGAGCAGGACGGGTCCTTCCAGGGCGTCGAGCACTTCCAGCCACCGGCGTACGTCGAGCACGCGGTGGGGCACGTCGAGCACGTGGAGCACGTCGAGCACCTCGACTACGCGGAGCCGGACCCGCACGCGACGGCGGAGTGGCGCTTCACGGAGGCGGTGGACCCGGGGGTCGACCCCGGGGCAACGGGGCAGTGGCAGATCCCGGCCGAGGTGGCCGAGGTGACGGACGCGGCTGCGACGGGGCTGGAGGAGGCCCAGGCGGCCGGTTCGCCCGCCTCGCCCGCCTCGCCCCCTTCGTACGCCGAGGCTCCGGTGACGCTGCCGGGTGGCGCGCCCGCGCCGTGGGCGCTCCCGGAGGAGCCGGCGGCGGCGGAGGTCGCGGAGGCCCCCGAGGAGGCGCTGGAGGCCGTGTCGGAGGCCGTACCGGCCGTCGCCCCCGAGGCCGCGGGGGAGGCCGTGACGGAGGGCATGGCGGAGGCCGTGCCGTCCGTCGTACCCGAGCCGGCTCCCGAGGCCGTCGCGGAGGTCGTAACGGACGATGAGGCCCCCGGGACGCCCGCCCCCGTGCTGCCGCCCGTCGACGCGTCCATGGACAGCGACGAGCACCCCCACACCTCGTACACCCTGCGGGTCAACGGGACCGACCGGCCCGTCACCGGTTCCTGGATCGGCGAGTCGCTGCTCTACGTGCTGCGCGAGCGCCTCGGCCTCGCCGGGGCCAAGGACGGCTGCTCGCAGGGCGAGTGCGGCGCGTGCAACGTGCAGGTCGACGGCCGTCTCGTCGCCTCCTGCCTGGTGCCCGCGGCGACCGCCGCGGGCAGCGAGGTGCGGACGGTCGAGGGCCTCGCGGTCGACGGCGAGCCCTCGGACGTGCAGCGGGCGATGGCGAAGTGCGGCACGGTCCAGTGCGGCTTCTGCATCCCCGGCATGTGCATGACCGTGCACGACCTCCTGGAGGGCAACCACGCCCCCACGGAGCTCGAGACCCGCCAGGCCCTCGCCGGCAACCTCTGCCGCTGCTCCGGCTACCGGGGCGTGCTCGACGCCGTCCGGGACGTCGTCGCCGAGCGCGAGACGGCCGCCGCGGCCACCGCGCCCGAGGCCGCCGACGAAGCCCGCATCCCGCACCAGATTCCCCACCCGCACGACGGAGGCATGGCGTGAGCAGCGACGCGACCACCGCCGCTCTGGACACCCCTGGTCAGGAGCAGCCCGCCGCGCACGGCCTCGGCACCTCGCTGCCGCAGGCCGAGGCGCGGGCGAAGACGGAGGGCACCTTCCCGTACGCCTCCGACCTGTGGGCCGAGGGCCTGCTCTGGGCCGCGATCCTCCGCTCGCCGCACCCGCACGCCAGGATCGTGTCGATCGACACGACGGCGGCGGAGGCCATGCCGGGCGTACGGGCCGTGGTGACGGCCGCGGACGTGCCGGGCGCGGCCACGTACGGGCGCAGGGTCGCCGACCGGCCCGTCTTCGCCTCGGACCTGGTACGGCACCACGGCGAGGCCCTCGCGGCCATCGCGGCCGACCACCCGGACACGGCGCGGCTCGCGGCCGCGGCGATCGCCGTCGAGTACGAGCTCCTGGACCCGGTGACGGACCCGGAGAAGGCGTTCGCGGCGGAGGCGCTGCACCCCGACGGGAACCTGATCCGGCACATCCCGCTGCGCTTCGGGGACCCGGAGGCGACCGGCGAGGTCGTCGTCGAGGGCCTGTACCGGATCGGCCGCCAGGACCCGGCGCCCATCGGCGCCGAGGCCGGCCTCGCCGTACCCCGCCCCGACGGCGGGGTGGAGATCTACACGGCCTCGACCGACCCGCACACGGACCGGGACCTGGCCGCCGCCTGCTTCGGCCTGCCGCCCGAGCAGGTCAAGCTGGTGGTGACGGGCGTCCCGGGCGCGACGGGCGACCGCGAGGACCCGGGCTTCCAGATCCCGCTGGGCCTGCTCGCCCTCCGTACCGGCTGCCCGGTCAAGCTCACCGCTACGCGCGAGGAGTCCTTCCTCGGCCACGCCCACCGCCACCCGACCCTGCTGCGCTACCGCCACCACGCGGACGCGGAGGGGCGGTTGGTGAAGGTGGAGGCGCAGATCCTGCTGGACGCGGGCGCGTACGCGGACTCGTCGAGCGAGTCGCTCGCGGCGGCGGTGGCCTTCGCGTGCGGCCCGTACGTGGTCCCGCACGCCTTCGTGGAGGGCTGGGCCGTCCGCACCAACAACCCCCCCTCGGGCCACGTCCGGGGCGAGGGCGCGATGCAGGTGTGCGCGGCGTACGAGGCGCAGATGGACAAGCTGGCCGCGAAGCTGGGCGTGGACCCGGCCGAGCTGCGCATGCGGAACGTCATGGCGACCGGCGACATCCTGCCGACGGGCCAGACGGTGACGTGCCCGGCCCCGGTGGCGGAACTCCTCGCAGCGGTACGAGACTTCCCCCTCCCCTCCCTGCCCAAGGACACACCGGAGGACGACTGGCTGCTGCCCGGGGGCCCCGAGGGCGCGGGCGAACCCGGCGCGGTGCGGCGGGGCGTGGGCTACGCGCTCGGCATGGTGCACATGCTGGGCGCGGAGGGCACCGACGAGGTCTCGACGGCCACGGTGCGGGTCATGGACGGGGTGGCCACGGTCATCTGCTCGGCGGTGGACACCGGTTCGGGCTTCTCGACCCTCGCCCGCCAGATCGTCCAGGAGACCCTGGGCATCGACGAGGTGCACGTGGCGCCCGTCGACACGGACCAGCCACCGGCGGGCCCGGCGGCGCACGGCCGCCACACGTGGGTCTCCGGGGGAGCGGTGGAGCGAGCGGCGAAGATGGTCCGCACGCAACTGCTCCAGCCGCTGGCCCACAAGTTCGGCATGTCGACGGAGCTGCTCCAGATCACGGACGGCAAGATCACCTCGTACGACGGTGTCCTGTCGACGACGGTCACCGAGGCGATGGACGGCAAGGAACTCTGGGCCACGGCCCAGTGCCGCCCCCACCCCACCGAGCCGCTGGACGAGTCGGGCCAGGGCGACGCCTTCGTGGGCCTGGCCTTCTGCGCGATCCGCGCGGTGGTGGACGTGGACATCGAACTCGGCGCCGTGCGCGTGGTGGAGATGGCCGTGGCCCAGGACGTGGGCCGCATCCTGAACCCGGCGCAGCTCACCGCGCGCATCGAGGCGGGCATCACCCAGGGCGTCGGCGCGGCCCTCACGGAGAACCTCCGCACGGCCCGCGGTCTGGTCCGGCACCCCGACTTCACGGGGTACGCACTCCCGACATCCCTGGATGCCCCGGACATTCGCATCGTGAAACTCGTCGAGGAACGCGATGTGGTGGCCCCCTTCGGCGCGAAGGCGGCGAGCGCGATCCCGGTCGTCACCTCACCCGCCGCGGTGGCCTCAGCGGTACGCGCGGCGACGGGCCGCCCGGTCAACCGCCTCCCGATCCGCCCCCAGGCAGCGGTCGCCGTGCCCAATTCGTAACCATGTGATGTCCGTTGCTTGTGCAACTGAGAGGTGCGGACTGTCGTCGTTCCTGATTACAGTGGACTTCTTGACTTGTGCCGTTGACGGCATGGTGGTTTCACGGGGGAGGAGCGGGCATGCGAGCTGAGCTGGAGGGCATGACGTCCGGGATGCGGACGCAGGCCGTGAAGTACAGCGCCGACTCCATGCAGAAGTTCAAGCAGGGGGTCGACGCGCTCATCGAGCAGCTCGACGGCTCCGGCGCGAGCGCGGGCAAGCTGAAGGCGGATCCGGTCACCCGTACTCAGTTCGGCGGTGGCGGGGCGGCGTGGGGCGAGGCTCAGGGGGCCTACTCGGCCTACAACGAGACCCTCCACAGTCTCGTGGAGCTCTCCAGCCTGCTCAAGGCATGTCTGGAAGGCCTCGGGATCGCGGTCGTCGCCTCGAAGGACGGCATGGAGCAGATGGACGACGACGTCAAGCGCAAGATGATCCAGATCCACCAGCGCACCTATGACGCCAAGACGAAGGCGGACAAGGAAGCGGGCACCGGCGGCACCGACGCGGCCGAGGGCGACGGCTCCTTCAAGTAGTCGGGCGCGGACAGAATTTCGGGGACACGGGGAAGAGGCGACAGATGAGGCCTGCAGAGGGCGGCGGTGGCGGCGGAACCAACTTCGCTGCCATGAAGCACGAGCAGATGCTGGCGTGGCTGGATGAGGCGAGCAGCTTCTACGTGGGCGACGCGGCGCGGCGGTTGAAGAGCGTCTCGGAGCAGATGGCCAAGATCGCCGGCGAGCTGCGCTCCAGCATGAGGAACATGGACTGGGAGGGCGAGGCCGAGAAGGCGTTCGTCGAGTGGGCCACGAACGTGGCCAACTCGACTACGAGCCTGTCGGACTACGCCGAGCACGGCTCGGTCTGCATGGAGGACAACTCGACCGCCATCGCCTCGGCCCAGAGCGCCATCCCCCGGTACACCTCGCACGAGGCGGCCAAGGCGAATCTGGCGGCCGCCCAGAAGTACCACAACGACCCCGACGCGCAGACCATCGCCCGCAACGCCCGGAACCAGATGTCCCCCAGCGAGGAGTTGGCGGCCATCGAGGCGAAGGAGCGGGAGAACCAGCAGGCGGCGGCGGACGAGATGTACCGCCTCTCCTCCGCCTACCAGTGGTCGAGCTTCCGCATGAAGAACCAGGTGCCGCCCACGTTCCCGCCGCCGCCGGGGGCGTTCGTGCCGGAAGCCCCCGACACCCGGGACAGCGGTTCCTACATCGGTTCCACGCAGGAGACCGGCCATCGCTCCACCGGCACGGACACGAGCACGGGGACGCGGACCACGCACACCCCGCCCAGCACCCCGACCACGCCCGACACGCGCACGGTCCCGCCCACCGGCGACCCGACCGGGCCGACGCACGTCATCAAGCCCGAGGTCCGGCCCGACGCCCCCGTGGACCTGGGCATCGACAGCGTGAAGACGCCGCCGAAGCCGGACATCACCGTGCCGACGACGCAGCTCCCGGGCGGCCCGCCGCCGATCACCAAGCCGGACGGCGGCGCGCCCCCGTTCGTGACGACCGGCGTGCCCCCGCTGACGGCGAAGGGCGGCGGTCCGGGCCCCTTCGGCCCCACCTCGCCCATCACCGGCGGCACCGGCACCCCCCGCGGCCCGCAGACCGGCGGCCTCCGTACCGGGCCCGGCATGCCCCGCGAAGGCATCAGCGGTGGCCGTCAGGTCCCCAGCACCACGGGCCGCCCGCAGACCGGCATCCCGCGCAGCACCGTCGTCGGCAACGAGCCCACCGGCCAGAACCGGACCGGCATGGGCCGCGGCATGGGCGGCGCCCACGGCATGGGCGGCCCCATGGGCGGCGGTGCCGGCCAGAACGGCATCAGCGGTGGCCGTCGCCTCGCCGGCGAGACCGGCGGAGTCGTCGGCGGCAAGGCGCAGCGCGCCGGTGCCGCGGGCGGCGGGCGGCCCTTCACGGCCGGTGGCTCGGGCCTCGTCCGCGGCAACGCCGCGAAGCCCGGAGAGCGCGAGGAGCAGAACGGAGAGCGTCCCGACTACCTGGTCGAGGACGAGGAGACCTGGCAGCAGGGCCGCCGCGTGGCGCCGCCCGTCATCGACTGATCAGCGCGAGGAAGCAGATGCGTACCAGCAGTATTCGTCGGAGCCGTGCCCGAGTCACCGCCTCGGCCGCCTTGGGGATGCTGCTGGTGGGCATCGCTTCCGTGCCCGCCCACGCGGAGAACTTCCGTGCCCAGCAATGGCACTTGGACGCCATGGGCGCGGACGAGATCTGGCAGCTCAGTACCGGCAAGGGCGTCACCGTCGCGGTGATCGACTCCGGCGTGGACAAGGCCAACCCCGACCTGAGCGGTCAGGTGCTGGAAGGCAAGGACCTCGCGACCGACGAGTCCGGTGACCAGTTCACCGACTACACCGGACACGGAACCGGTATGGCGGGCCTGATCGCCGGAACCGGGGCCCGGGACGGAGGCACCGGCGCCTACGGCCTGGCGCCGGGCGCCAAGATCCTTCCGATCCGTGTCTCCGGTCTCGACGCGGGGGGAGGCAGCATGGCGGACAGCGACGAGGAGTTCAATCGCGTCGTGCCGCCGGCGATCAAGTACGCGGCCGACTCCGGTGCCAAGGTCATCAACGTCTCGCTGGGAGCGGGAGCGGGCTCGCAGGCACTCACCGACGCGGTGAAGTACGCGCTGGACAAGGGGTCGTTGATCTTCGCGTCGACGGGGAACACCGCCGACAAGGGCAACCAGGTCGAGTATCCGGCGGCGACCCCCGGTGTCGTTGGTGTCGGCGCCGTCGACGACAAGGCGAAGCACGTCTCGACGTCCCAGTACGGTTCCCAGGTCGACCTGGTGGCACCGGGCAAGGACATGGTGCACGCCTGCGGCGGCGGGACGGGCATGTGCAAGTCGACCGGTACCAGTGACGCCACCGCCCTGGCCTCCGCCGCTGCCGCGCTCCTCTGGTCGAAGCACCCCGACTGGACCAACAACCAGGTGCTGAAGGTCATGCTCGACACGGCCGCGAAGCCCAAGGGAGGTGAGAAGCGCAGCGACTACATCGGCTTCGGCGCCATCCGCCCTCTCCGCACCCTGAAGACGCCCGGCGACCCCGGTCCCGCAGGCGTCCGGCCCATCGACGACCTCGCCCAGACCGCGACGGCGGCCCCGTCCGCCTCCGGTCCGACGGATCCCGCCCCGTCGCAGTCCGTCCCCGCCCCGGCCCCCGCCCCCCAGGCCTCCAAGGACGACGGCGGCAACACCGGCCTCTGGATCGGCCTCGGGATCGGGGCCGCCGTGCTGATCGGTGCCGCCGTCGCCGTACCCGTACTCCGGTCGCGTCGGGGCTGAGCCAGCCCCCTGCCGTCGGCCGTCCGTAACTCACTCATGGGGAAGTAGATGTCGTTCGACGAGGAGTGGAGCCAAGTCCGCAGCGAGAGCGCTGCGATGAGGCTCAACAGCGTGCCCATGGACCCCGGCGGCGGCGGTGGCGGCGGTGCCAGCGACTACAAGGTGACCTCCGCCGACCTCAAGGCCATCGGCAACGAGGCCCAGGAGCTCTTCCACTGGTTCGAGCGGGACGCCTTCCACGCCGGCGCCCAGACCGACACCGCGGCCAAGAGCCTCGACGGCGACGGGTTCCTGACCGGTTCGGCGATGTGGACGATGTGGAGCACCTGGCGCGATCAGGCCGAGGCGCTCCTCAGCGCCTGCGCGCACATCCACAATCACCTCGAGGACACGGTCATCAGCCACACCAACCATGAAGAAGTGCTGGTCACGAACTTCTCCATGTCCGAGATCGACAAGCACTTCAAGTAAGCCCGAGCCGGTGACGGCCACGACGATCGCGCACGGCTGACGAGGGAAACAGATGCTGAAGTTCGACCAGGTCCTCCACGCCCACCTCGGTGGCCTGAAAGAGGCCGTCACCGTCTGGTCGGAGACGGTGTCCAAGCTGGAGAAGACCAAGGAGAAGGCCGAGACCGGCCTCCAGGGCAAGGCCGACAAGGCCGACTGGAAGGGCGAGAACGCCGGTGTGACGCAGGCCTTCGTCCGCAAGACCGCCAAGGAGTTCGGCGACGCCCTCACCGAGGCGAGCAGCATCCGCAACATCCTGCGGGACGCGGAGAGCGAGTTCCAGGCCGCCAAGTCCGAGCTGGAGAAGCTCGTGGCGGAGGCCCCCGGCAAGGGCATCCGCATCGATCCGGACGGTGTCGTCAGCTATCTGATCCACCCCGACCGCCGCGCCAAGGACTACGACGGCCCCAAGCCCGAGCAGGCCGACTTCGAAGCGATGCGTTCGGCGATCAAGGCCGCCGTCGACAAGGCGAACAACGCCGACGACGTCGCCTCCCGCGCCCTGCGCGGACTCGTCGGCAGCGACAAGATGAACTTCTCCGGCACGAACTACGACTCCCTCAAGGCCGCCTCGAAGGCACAGGACGCCGAGGACGCGCACGCCGCCTACGAGCTGTACAAGAAGGGCGACGAGGCCACCCCCGAGGAGATCGACAAGCTCAACGCCCTCTTCAAGGCCAACCAGAAGGACCCGTACTTCGCCGAGAAGTTCGCCCTGGAGGTCGGGCCGAAGGGCAGCATGGAGTACTGGGCCGACATGGGCGACCCCAGCGACGGCTCCCGGCTCGGCGTCGACCACCGCGACAAGCTCAAGGAACTCCAGACGAACTGGAGTATGACGCTCGCCACCGCGACCCATTCCACGAGCCCCGAGATGGAGCAGTGGAAGGCCGACGTCATCAAGGCCGGCAGCGAGCCGATCCAGACGCGCGGCACCAGCCCGTACGGCTTCCAGGTCATGTCCAACCTGATGCGCGTCGGCGACTACGACGACAAGTTCCTGAAGGACTACGGCAACGGGCTCGTCGTCACCGAGCGGAAGATGACCCACGACGGGGCGCTGCCCGCCGACCGCGCCTGGCGCCAGCTGAACGGCATGCCGAGCCACCTGAACTGGATGGGCGGCGACCTCGGCAACGACCCCATGGTCGGCTTCATGGAAGGCCTCGGGCACAACCCCAAGGCGTCGACGGACTTCTTCAACAGCGACATCGACCTCACGCCCGAGAACACCAAGGACAACAAGAAGCTCGACCCGTTCGACTACTTCACCAAGGACCGCGAGTGGCCCGAGGAGATCAACGACAAGGGTGACCGCACCAAGGAGCCCGGCTACAACGCGCTCGGCCACGCCCTGGAGTCCGCGACCACCGGCCACCCGTACGACGCCGAGGCCGACGGCCTCAAGGACGTACGGACCAAGGAGAACGCGGAGGTCATGCAGAAGGTCGTCGAGCGCTACGGCAGCGACCCCAAGTACATGCACGAGCAGCCGGGCATCGACGACAGCCTCGGCAAGATGGGCGCCGCCTACATCGACGAGCTGAACCGCTCCCTGGAGACGGACGGCGACACGACGATGGAGGAGAAGACCAACTCCCCCTTCGGCTTCAACGACGACAAGGGCAAGTCCCGGTTCGGCGAGGAGTTCGACACCGGGCTGCTCTGGAACCGCGGCGACGCCGTCAACTTCATGGGCATCGTGTCGCAGAGCGAGACCGGCCACTCCACGCTCTCGGCGGCCGAGATGCTGTACACGACGAGCGTCCTCGACGAGGTCGGCCCCAAGCCCGGCTCCACCTTCGACGACCGCGACCTCACCGACGCGCGGACCACGCTGCGCGTCGGCTCCGAGGCGCAGGGAATCATGGACGAGTCCCGCATGGCGCAGATCGACAAGGACTACGAGAAGGACTCCGAGGAGCACAAGAAGGCCGTCGGAAAGACGACCGAATGGGTCAAGTTCGGGGTCGGCGCGGTCGCGGCGGGCGGTGTCGTCGCCCTGACCGGCGGCGCCGGTGGCGTACTCGTACCGCTGGCCGCCGAGACGGTGGGCGGCGCGGTGACGACCTTCATCGGCATGGAAGCCGACGACATGGCGGAGAAGTACGAGAAGGACGAGCTGCTCAAGAAGAAGTCCGACGACCTGAAGGACGAGGCGCTGGCCATGGGCAAGGAGAACTCCCTCCGCCCCGGCATCGCCTACGCCAACGCACCCGGCTGGAGCGAGAAGGACCGCAACTACCTCGACGAGGAGCTGGTCAAGTACGTCCGGGACTCGCGCATGCACGCCCGCGACAACTCGCTGCCCGACCCGTACGAGAAGAAGTGACGCACATGCGGTCTGTACTGACCGGGATCGGGGCGGCCGTCGCCATGGCCGCCCTCCTCACCGGATGCGGCGGCGACGGCGGGGAAGCCACGAAGGAACCCGCCGGCGGCCTGACGGCGGCCGAGGCCTGCGGAGGCTTCGCCAAGGATCCGGCGACCTCGGCGGCACTCAAGGCCGTGCTGGGCGGCGAGCGCTTCGAGGACGACCTGTCGAAGCCGGAGAAGGCGCTGGACAGGCTGCGGGAGGACGCCGCCGCACCATGGGCCGACTCGTACCGGCCGCAGCCGGTGAAGTACTGCGGCCTCCAGGCCGCGGAGGAGGCGGCGCGGAACCTCAAGATCGAGGTGAACGCGGTGGGCAAGGGGCCGTACGGCCCGGGACCGGAGCTCGCCAAGAAGGTGACCTCGTACACCTCGGGGCTCGGAGCCTTCACTTCCTCCGGCCTGGGCCATGTCTACTTCTCCTGCAGCCTCAAGGCGCCCGCCCACGACATCGTCGTCGAGACGACCATCTGGGGCCCGGCGGGCGTTCCGGACACGGATCTGGAGCAGCGCACCCGCCTGATCACCCTCGCCAACGCGGCGGCGCGTGACGTCTCGGCAAAGCTGGGCTGCCAGGGGGAGGACGGGCTGGCGGCCGGGGTGCCTGCGCCCGCCGCGACGACCTCCTGAGAGAGTCGTCCCATGCGCACCACAGTCCACAGGATCGTGCTTCCGGTCGCCGTGCTCGCGATGGCGGCGACCGGCTGTACGCAGGGAACCGACGACACCGCAGCCAAGGGGCAGGCCGCCCCGGAGGTCTGCGGTGGATTCGCCAAGGAGCCCGGCGTGGCCTCGGCCCTTGAGGCCATCGCGGGCAAGGGCGTCCGGCTGACGAGCGACCGGTCCGAGCCGGACAGGGTCGTCAGTGAGCTGCGGAAGGCCGCGCGGACGCCGCAGAGCGGCAAGGAGCGGATGCGGGGCATCCCGTTCTGCACGCTGGAGGCGGCGGAGGACGGGAAGAACGTCCTGAGCATCACCCTCCGGGAGGCCCTCGCCGTGCCCGGGGGCAACTCCTCGAAGGACCTGGTGACGACCTACGCCACCGGCCGCCTCGCGACCTCCTCCGACCTCTTCGCCTCCCTCTACTTCGACTGCCGGATGCCGGCACCGGCCCACGCGATCGTCCTCGACGCCGAGCTGGAGCGGGCGGACGAGAACGAGGCCGATCACGCCGGGGTCAGGGACGAGCAGATCGTCCTGGTCAACGCGGCGGCGCGGCATGTCGGGGCAGAGCTGGGGTGTGCGGAGACCCGGTTGGCCGAGGGTGTGCCGGCGAAGGCGCGATCGTAGGGGCGGGGGCTCTCACTCGTTGTAGACCGGCATCGCCGCGATCCTGCCGCCGCGTGCGATGAAGACGCGGTGGGCGTCGCTGACGAGCTGGTAGGCGCCCTCGCGCTGCATCCTCGCGGTGAACAGCTTCTCGTGGGTGGTCTTCTTCACCACCCGGACGGCGCTGTCGTCGGGTTCGGGCAGCCAGACCGTCCCGCCCTCCACCGCGGGGGCGGTGAGGGTGCCGGTCGTGGCGCCGAGATCGCCCAGGATCTCTGTCCATTCCGTGCTCGGGCTGTCGCTGTCGGCGAGGGTGCTGAAGCGGCAGGCCCTGTAGCCGTCGACGGCGACGACGGACGCGCCGTCGGGGGTCGGGCTGGCCCAGCCCAGCTGCCGGTCACCGAAGGTCCTGGCCTCGTCCATCCACAGGAAGTCGCCCGCGTCGAGGTTTCTGGCGATCAGCTTGGGGCCGGCGAGATAGACGGTGTCGCCGCCGATCGCGGGGACCTGACCGCGGGTGCCCTGGCCCCTGATCTTCCACGCCGTCTCGCCCGTCGTGGTGTTGACGACGTCGACCTGTCCGTCCCGGCCTTGGATCACGAGCCGGTTCCTGCCCCTGGCCGCCTTCGCGGGGCCGTTCGGGGAGCGGGGGGAGAGCATCGGGCGGGCCCACGACGTCTTGAGTGTCCAGGCGTTCACGGCACGCAGCTGGTGGTCCTTCGTCACCAGGTAGACATGGGTGTCATCGGCGGCGAGGAGGTCGTCGGCGTCGTTGCCGGCCTGCCAGACCGGCGTACCGGTGGACGCGACGAACGCGTTGAGGGCGCCCGTCTTGTCGACACCGACGACCAGCCGGTCGGCGACGGAGACGTAACCGGCGTCCGCGTCGACGCTTTCGGCCCGCCACCGTTCCTTGCCGTCCGTGACGGACAGGGCCAGCAGGCCGCCCGTCTTCGCCTGCACGATCAGCACATCCCTTACGGGCAGCGGGAGATGTCCGCTCGGAAGGGTGAGGTCGAGAGGGCCCCACAGGGGCTTGGGGGCTTTGCCCGGTTCACTGTCGATGAGGGAGATGAAGGCGGCCTCGGGGGTCGCCACAGCCGGTGGCACGTCGGCGGTCGGGGACGTCTCCCGGTTCAACCACCAGGCCCCGGCCCCGCCGCCCGCACCGAGCACGGCCACGCCGACCGCTGTCATGGTGAGGAAGCGGCGCCGTGACGGTGCGGTCGTGGGTACGGCGGTGTCCTCGGGTGCGGCCAGGCGCTTGGTCGCCGTCTCCCGCCGCTTGATGTCCTCCGCCAGCGGGCCCTTGCGCCACGCGTGGTCGGCGCCCTTCGGCGGGGCGAAGGCCTCGGCGATCTGCGGGGGCGCCGGGCGGAACGCCGGGTCCTTCGCGAGGCACGGGCCGATCAGCGTCTGGAGCTCCGGCGGCACCAGGCTCAGGTCCGGTGTGCCGTGCACGACCTCGTACTGGACCGCCGCCACGTGCGCGCCGTCGAAGGCGCGCCGGCCGCTCGCCGCGTACGCGAGGACCGCGCCGAGCGAGAACACGTCCGAGGCCGGTCCGACCCGCTGCCCGAGGACCTGCTCAGGAGCCCCGTACCCCGGGGTGACCGGGATCTGTCCGGTCGTCGTGAGCGTGAGGCCGTGCTCGGGGCGCGCGATGCCGAAGTCGATGATCCGGGGACCGGTCGAGGTGAGCACGATGTTCGCGGGCTTGAGGTCGCGGTGCACCAGACCGGCCACGTGGATGTCGTGCAGGGTCCGGGCGAGCTGGACGGCCAGGGCACGGACCGTCGGCGCGTCCATCGGACCGTACGTACGGACGGCCTCGTCGAGCGTCGGGCCGGCGAGGAACTCGGCCGCGATCCACGGCCGTCCGCCCTCCGTCTGCGCGGCGAGGACCCGCGCCACGCCCGTGCTGGTGACGGCCCGCGCCATGTCGGCCTCGCGGACGAACCGCTGCGCGAGGTGCTGGTCGTGGGCGAGTTCGGGACGCAGGACTTTGACGGCGGCGGGCGCTCCTGAGCCGTCCCGGCCGACGTACACCTTGCCCATGCCGCCCTCGCCGAGGACGCCGAGGAGCCGGTACGGGCCGAGCCGGAGCGGGTCGCCGGTGGCGAGGGGCTGTGTGGTCGTCACGGGGCTGCTTTCCGGTTCGTGGGGGATCGGAGGTCTGGCGGGCGGGTGTCACTCAGGCGAAGGGGAAGGCCACGACGGACGAGGCACCGGCCCCGATGATCCGGGTGCGGGAGGTGTCCACGACGTACCTGCTGGCTTCCGCCGGGAAGACCCAGGCCGAGCGGTGGGTCAGGCGGTCGACCGCGCTCAGACCACCCCGGACCGGCGCGTACACGTACTTCGTCCCCACCAGTGGGACCACGCGGAGGTCCGGGGTCAGGCTGCGGCCGGACGCTTCCTCCTCCCAGCGCTTGGCGCCCTTGTCGGCGGTGACGGCCACGAGCCCGCGGCCGTCCTCGTTCGCATGGACGAGACCGTCCGAGACGGCGGGGATTCCGTAGGCGGAGCCGCTGCCGTACTCCCAGGCGACACCTCCGTCGCTGAGGCGCAGCGCCCGGAGGCGGTCCCCGCCGAGGTAGATGTGCCGGTCGTCGGTGATGAGCTGGCCGGGTTTGAAGAACATGGACTCCTTGAGCGGGACGCTCCGCTTCCACAACCGGCGACCGGTGCGGAGATCCCTCGCCTGGATGTCGAAGGACTCGAGGTCGTCGCTGTTCTTGCCGAGCACCAACCGGTCGCCGGCGATCCGGGACAGCCAGGGCCGTACGTTGCCCCACGCGTACGCCTGGCGCCAGATTTCCCGACCCGTACGCAGGTCGATGGCGAGCAGATGCCAGCCGCGCTCCCGGTCCTCGATGGGGTCCGTGTGCCGGCCGACACGCGCGGCGGCGAAGAGGCGGCCGTCGGCGGCGGTGAGGAGTCGCGTGCCGAAGGCCGAGCCGTCGAAACCCTTGATCTCGATGGTCCGTGCGACGTCCTTGTCGGTGCGGGGTGCGAGTGTCCGGATCTGCAGGACGCCGGCGCCCACGGTGGGGCCGTCGGACGCGTAGAACAACTTGCCGTCGGTGGCCATCTGGTGGGGCTCGAACACGATGATGTCGTCCCAGAGGTGCTTGCCGTTGCGTGTGTCGAAGGCGCGGTAGGAGCCCGTTTGCGGGACTCCCACGACATCCCCGGCGAGGAGCGGTGTGGTGTTCTCCTCGCGGTCCAGCGACTCCCCCCGCCACAGCGCCGCCGGCGCCCCGTCCGGGGCCGTCGTCGCCGGGATCGCGGTGGGGCCGGCGGCGGACGGGCTGCTTCCGCCGCTGTCCCGCGAGTTCAGCCACGCCCACACCCCACCCCCCGCCGCCGCCACGCCCAGCAGGGAGCCCCCGCCCAGGGTCAGGGCGCGGCGGCGGGAGAGCGGCGTGCTCGGGACCGTCGGTGCCGTCGCCGATTCCGCCGGTGCCGGCAGGCGGTGCGGGGAGTGGAGCCAGACGTCCGTCGCGCGGCGGGCGATGTCGGCCAGGACGAGTGGCGGCAGGTGGTCCGCGAACTCGCCGTGGCCGTCGTGGAGGTGGTCCGTCAGCGCGCCCGTGGTGGGGCGGGACGTCGGGTCCTTGGACAGGCAGGCCGTCAGGAGGGGGAGGAGGGGCTCCGGTACGCCCGTCAGGTCGGGGTCCGCGTAGCGCACGCGGTAGAGGAGGTCCGCCGGGGAGCCCGTGCCGAAGGGGCCGTGGCCCGTGGCCGCGAAGACGAGGACGCCGGCCAGGGCGAACACGTCGCCCGCCGCCGTGTGTTCCTCGCCGCTCGCCTGTTCCGGGGACATGAAGGCCGGGGTGCCGGCCGCCGCTCCCGTGCGGGTGAGGTGGTCGTCGCCGGCCGCGCGGGCGATGCCGAAGTCGATGATCTTCGGCCCGTACGCGGTCACCAGGACGTTCGAGGGCTTCAGGTCGCGGTGCACCACGTCCGAGGAGTGCAGCTGCGCGAGGGCCCCGGCGAGCGCGGCGCCGAGGGCGCGGACCGTCGGTTCCGGGAGCGGGCCGCCGAGCGCGACGGCGTCGTCGAGCGGCGGGCCGAGGACGTACTCGGTGGCCAGCCACGGCGTCTCGGCCAGCGGGTCGGCGTCGACGACCGCCGCGCCGTGCCGCGCGCCGATGATCCTGGCCGCGTCCGTCTCCAGGCGGAAGCGGGAACGGAAGGCCGGGTCCGTCGCCAGACGGGCGTGCACCGTCTTCAGGGCGACCGTGCGGCCACCGGGCGTCCGCGCCAGGTACACGGTGCCCATGCCGCCGGAGCCGAGGCGGGCGAGGAGGCGGTACGTGGCGATGGCGGCCGGGTCGTCGTGGGTGAGGGGCGACAGCATCAGGTCAGGTCCGGGAGGTGGTGTCGGTGGGGAGTTCGGCCGCCAGGAGTTCCGAGGACTGGCGGGCCAGCGCCGCGACCACCCTCCCCGGCAGCCAGCCGGGGGTGAGCAGCGCGCCGGCCGAGTTCAGGACCGTCTGGTGCGGGGTCGGCGGCGCCAGGGCCGCCATGAGCGTGGCGGCGTCCGGGCGGTCCGCCGGGTCGCGGGCCAGGCAGGAGGAGACGACCGGCCGCAGGGCGGGCGGGAGTTCGTCGCGTTCGGGCACGGTGTGGCCCGTGGCGGCGTACGCGAGGACGGCGCCGAGCGCGAAGACGTCGCCCGGCGGGCGCGGGCGTCCGCCGGAGGCCTGCTCGGGGGCGAGCGCGCCCGGGTCGAGGCCCGGCAGGCCGGTGCGCCTCTCCCCGTCGGCCGAGGCGGCCCGTACCGCGCCGAAGCAGGTCAGCCGGGGGCCGTCGGCCGTGAGCAGGACAGCGGCGGGGGAGACCCCGGCGTGCGTGAGGCCCTGCCCGTGCGCGGCGGCGAGTGCCTCGGCGAGGGCGGTGCCGACGGCCCGTACGGTCGTCTCGGGCAGCGGCCCGCCGTGGACGGCCAGAGCGACGGGGAGGGGGAGGGCGGGGACGTACGGGGTCGCGTACCAGGGGGTTTCGCCGGGACCGGCCAGGTCCGTCACCGGGGCGATCCACGGGCCCAGGAGGCGGCGGGCGGCATCGGCCTCGGTGGCGAAGCGGGCGGGGTCGGCGCCGGGCAGCGGGACGCTCAGGAGGACCGTGCGCTCGCCGTCCGGCGTACGGGCGATGAACCGGCGGCAGGGAATCGCCGGGCCCGGCGGGTCGAGACGGGTGATCAGCCGGTACGGGCCGGTCCGGCGCGCGGTTACCTCCCGCGTGCGCGACTGTTCCACGTGTACGTCCCCCCGTCGTTCCGGCGCCCCGTGACGACGGGGGCGGGAGGAGCCTATCGAGGCGGGGGTGGGCGGGAGTGACGGGGCGTGGGCGGGAGCGGTTCCCGGCGGTCGGGCGGGGGTGAGAACGTCCGGGCTGTCCGAGTTGCGAAGGTGAAGCCCGCGCGCGTACGCCGTGATCGCATCGAACGGGCCGCTTTTTCCCGGCAGGGAGTGCTCGAACGGGAGCCCGAGGGCTACGATCGCGATGCTTCCCCGGCCGGAGAACTTGCTGGGGCGAAGCCGGAACGATCACCATGGTCGGTCGCAGTCGCAGTCGCAGTCGCAGTCGCAGTCGCAGTCGCGGGAGCAGCGGGGGAGAACATGTCGTTCGAGGACGAGTGGGCGTCCGTACGGGCCACGTCGACGGCCAGCGTGAGCATGAGGCTCAACCAGGTCGCCCCCGAGCCCGGCGGTGGCGGCGGCAGCGCCGACCTGAGCGTCGACCAGGACAAGCTCGGCGCCATCGGCAGCGCCGCGTACGCCCTGCACGGCCGGCTCGCCAAGGACGGCAACCACGCCCGTACGAGCACGACCGAGGCGGCCACCCAGCTCAAGGCCCACGACTTCCTCACCGGTTCGGCCATGGCGGCCGTGCAGGAGACCTGGGACGAGCAGCTGAAGACGCTGATGGACGCCTGCGCGAACATCTCCAACCACCTCGACTACAGCGCTGCCTCGCACGCGAAGGAAGAGCAGGACATCACGGCGGCCCTCGCGGCCTCCCAGATCGACCAGTACTTCAAGTAGGCCGGGGGGCTTGTCGTGTTGACCTACCAGAACGTGATGCAGGCGCCGCTCGACAGGATGAAGACGGCCGCCGACGAGTGGGCCGCCCTGAAGGGCAAGCTGGACACCCTCGCCCAGGACGCGCAGTCGACGATGGCCGCGAAGGCCAGGGACGACTACTGGCGTGGCGTGAACGCCGAGGTCACCAAGCCCTTCGTGGACAAGACGGCGAAGGAGTTCGGCGACGCGGCCAAGGCCGCCGACGGCATCCACAAGGTCCTGGCGGACGGCCACCAGGCCTTCAAGAAGGCGCAGGACGACCTCAAGAAGATCGCCGAGACCGAGGCCCCCGCGAAGGGCTTCTACGTCGGCGCGGACGGCACCGTCGCCGCCAAGGAGCCGCTCTCCCAGATCAAGGACCCGGGCGCCCGCCACGACCCCGACTTCCAGGACCTGGTCCGCAAGGAGCGCGCCGACATCCAGGCGATGGAGGACCGCATCAAGGCGATCCTGGAGGTCTGCACCGAGGCCGACGTGGCCTGCTCCAACGCGCTGCGGGTCAACAACACCGGGGACAAGCACAACTTCAGCGGCCCGAAGTACACCAGCCTCGACGCCGAGGAGGCGCAGCGCGCCGTCGACCTGGCGAAGAAGGGCCGGGACATCTCGCACGAGGAGCTGATGCGCCTCAACGAGCTGCTCAAGGACAACAGCGGCTCCAAGGAGTTCTCCCGGACCTTCTACGACGGCATGGGCCCGAAGGGGGCCCTGGAGTTCTTCGGGCAGCTGTCCACCGACACGTACGACTACACGAAGGTCGACAAGCAGCGCCTCGCCGACGTCCAGGAGCTCCAGAAGAACCTGGGCTTCAACCTGGCGACCGCGACGCAGGGCGGCGACGCGTGGACCGAGAAGTGGTCCGCGGACATGCGCAAGCTCGGCACGGAACGCATTCCGCTGGCCAAGTACGACAACAACCCGGCGTTCGGCTACCAGTTGCTCGGCGGCATCATGCGCTACGGCGACTACGACAAGAAGTTCCTGGTCCCGATCGCCGAACACGTCACCCAGCTGCACGCGAAGGACCCGTACCTCTTCGCCAACAGCAAGCCGATGATCGGCGGCGGGCTGCAGAACCAGTACAACCCGTCGGGCGTCAACGGGTCCGGGTTCGACCCGATGATCTCGATGCTGGAGGCGCTGGGGCACAGCCCGGAGGCGTCGAAGGACTTCTTCTCGAAGGAACCGACGTCGTACAACCAGGACGGCAGTGTCGGCGGGACGGTCGACCTGGACCCGAAGAAGGACGGGTCCCAGAAGAGCTACCTGGACTTCTTCGCGAACAAGGATTACACCTTCTTCCCGGACATCGAGGGCCACAACCCGGACGACCTCACCAAGACCATGGGGTACATGCCGGACGCCCTCGGCCACGCCCTGGAGGCGGCGACGCTCGGCCACGCCTGGGACGACCCGACGCCGGAGCTGAAGCGGGACGAGACCACGGCCGCGATCATGAAGGACGTCGTCGACACCTACGGCGCGGACGCCGAGCTGCTCAAGAAGTGGCAGCCGACGATGGCGGACAGCCTCGGCAACATGGGCGCCGGTTACATCGACGACCTCAACTGGGCCCTGGACAAGAACACCCCGGACAGCGTCTTCCATCCGACGAAGGAGACGGCGGCCCACCCCGTCTTCGGGCAGGACGAGACGATCAAGTTCCTGAGCACCCTCGGTCAGCACCCGGACGCCTACGCCACGGTCTCCACGGCCGAGCGTCTCTACACCACGAGTGTCCTGGAGGCGCAGGTCGGACCGGACGGCCACATCGACGAGGGCCGTGCGCGGGGCGCCGCCTTCACGGGCGCGACTCTTCAGGGCCTGCTCGACCAGTCCCGTGGGGACCAGGTCGAGGCCGAGGGCATGAAGAAGCACGAGGAGTACGAGAAGGCCGCCGCGGCCAAGGCCGGCTGGGTGGAGTTCGGCGCCACCGTGGGCATCGCGGCCGGTGTCGCCTTCCTGCCCGCGACCGCCGCGGTCGGCGCGGCCGCCATCCTCGTACCGCTCGCGGTGGACACCGGTTCGGGCGCCATGGAGCAGCTGGCCGGGCAGGTCATCGGGGACTGGTCGGACAAGTCGGTCGAGGACCACAAGGACAAGACCGAGGACCAGATCCACGAGGACAACGCGGCCATGTACATGGCCGGCCGGTACAGCGCCGAGTCTCCGATGGAGCGGTTCCTGTCCGAGCACCGCTCCCAGGTGAGCAGCGACTTCCGGCAGGACATGATCGAGTCCGTGAGCAACGGCTATCTGAAGGGCAACTCCCACGCCCGGCAGACCGGCAACGCCCCGGAGACCGGCTGATCCGCCGTCGTACCGACCCCACCAGGAACCCGAGGAACACGATGAGAAGAGCGTCCGCGTCCGTATCGACCGTGCTGGCCCTCGGGCTGCTGCTCACCGCTTGCGGAGGCGGCGCCGAGGAGGAGCGACAGGTCGCGCAGAAGTGCGACGGGTCGCTTTCGCCGGAGGCGGTCGGGGGGCTGGAGTCCGTGTTGCGTACGAAGTCGTTCCACTGGTCCGGCATCGGAGTGGAGCGGACGGCGGAGGTGCTGATCGAGGATCAGGCGAGGGAGGGCCGTCCGCCGGGGCATCCGGCGACGTGTGAGGTCATCACCGACGCCGATTCCCGGCTCGGCGCCACGATCGACGTCATGTTCTCCGAGAAGGGCGCCCTCTACGACGACGGCACGAAGTGGACGGCAGGCGGTCGTCATCTCTACGGGATGGGTCTCGAGGCGAACACGGACAACAAGTCGGCGTACCTCTTCGTCGAGTGCGTCAGCCCGCGGCTGAAGGGGTCGGACAGCCGACCGGCCCTCATCGGCGCCGAGTTCGAGTTCGACAAGCCCGTGAAGACGGCCTATCCCCCCAACACCCCCGCCACCCGCGAGGCCTACCTCACCGTCCTCCACTCCGTGACGCTCGCCGTCGTGAAGAAGCTGGGCTGCGAGGGGGACGCGGGGCTTCCCGCGAAGCCCGTCTTCGAGGAGAAGAAGTGGCGCGGGGAGCGGTAGCCCGCCGCGCGGCTCCCGTCAGTCCTCCGCCGTCTCCGGCGTCGGGCCCAGCTGGGACAGGAGCAGGAGGGTCGCGCGGGTGATCAGGGCCGCGAGGAGGATCGTCGCGAGGCCGTCGACGTGCAGGTAGGCGATCTTCGGGCCCAGCCAGGAGAGCAGCCACCAGATCAGGGCGTCCTGGACGAAGCCCGCGAGGCCGAAGACCAGGAGGGCGGGGAGCGGGACGCGGCCCGACGGGCCTATGAAGATCACCTGGGTGAGGACCGACAGGACGACGCTCGCCATCAGTACGGAGAGCACGATGTCGAGCGTGTCCGTGCCGCCCAGGGTGATCCCGGGCAGCAGGCCGCAGGCGAGGCCCACGCCGATGAGGATGCCCAGTCTGCGTCTGCCTTGATCATTCATGGGGCGGACTGTGGCACACCGCTCGGCGCGTTGTGAAGATCCCGTGAGGGGAACATCTGGAGACCGTGGCGGGAATTGAACCCGCGTAACTCGCTTTGCAGGTTTGTCAGTTCAAGTCGGGCCTGTGATCGCGTCCGTTCGCGTCCGTTCGTGGGCGTTCATCCGGCCCGTTTCGGCGGGGCCCGCGTACGTGGGTGAACGGCGGCGGACGGCCATGAACGAGACGGAAACTGAGACGGGCGACCACGACGGCTGCGGGCCGCGTACGGTCGCTTTGTGCTCGCGCTATTCGACCTCGACAACACGCTGATCGACCGGCGGAGCGGCCTGGAGGAGTGGGCTCGGCGCTTCGCGCGGTCGCGTTCACTGCCACCCGTCGCCGCACTGATGATCAGCGAACGGCTGCGGGATCGGGCGTACCCCGCCGACCTCGCAGAGGTGGCGGCGGCTCTCGGGCTGAGTGACCCCGAGGGGAACCTCTGGCGCGAGTACGTAGAAGGGATGGCGGGCGCCGCCCAGTCTCTCCCCGGCGCGGAGCACGGACTGCGCGAGCTGCGGGGGGCGGGCTGGACGCTCGGCGTGGCCACGAATGGCGCGGGTGACATACAGAGGGCCAAGCTCACGACTGCCGGTCTCATGCCGCTCTTCGATGCAGTCTGTGTCTCGGAGGAGGCGGGGGCTCGGAAGCCTGCACGACGGTTCTTCGAAGTGGCGGTCGCCCTGTGCGGCACTGACTTGAGCGCCGGCGGCTGGATGGTCGGGGACAACCCCGAGACGGACATCGAGGGTGGAAGGGCTGCGGGGCTGCGCACCATGTGGATCGCCGCAGGACGGCAGTGGCCCACAGACGTGCGCAGCCCCGATGTGGTGGTGGCCGACGTCGCCGAGGCGACGGCTGCCCTCTCAGCCCTCGCCCCCTAGGCTCGCCTCTCCGCCGTCCGTCGGCGCGTGCAAGGCGGCAAGCGCCTGCTCGATCGTCATGGGCGAATCCCTGAGGGCGGCCCATCGTTCCATTACGTCTGCGGATGCGGTCGCCAGCTCTGAGGGCAGCCCCACTTCGTCTAGCGCGCGGGCCACCTCTTCCATCTCGGGTGCCCACCGCCATGCCCGGGCCGCGACCTTCGGGAAGTACGCGGTCTCAGCGAGGTAGCTGGTCGTCCGGCCCTGCGCGATCTCTTGCAGCTCCTTCTCCACCCCGTGCTCGGCGGCCAGGGCGTTGGCGACCGCCGCCAACGCGCGGCTCGCCTTCTGGTAGCTGCTGTAGGACAGCTTCAGCGCGGACGCCTGACCGATGGGACCCGGCAGCGGATGCACGTGCACCGCCGAACCCGAGAAGACGGATGCCACCGTGGCTAGTGGCTCATGCGGACCGGCGAGGTACAGGCGGGTGGACTTCGAGGCTGACGGCGGAGAGCCGATCACCGAGCCGTCGACGACAGCGGCTCCGCTCTGGTCGAACAGCGCGCTGATGCGGCCCATGGTGGCAGGGGAGATCGCGTTCCCGTCGACGTAGATACCGGTGAACGGCTGAGCGGCCACGGCTGCGGCGACCTCCACAGCGTGAGCGGGAGGGCAGATGCTCAGGATGATGTCGGCCCGCTCGGCCATCGTCCCGACACCGCCGACGGGCTCAAGGCCGTACTTCCTCGCGCGCTCGCTGCTCGCCGAGCTGCGTCCCGAGGGGCACCACACGACCTCAGTCCCGCTCTTCTTGGCCTGAGCCGCGATGGCGGCGCCCATGCTTCCGGGGTGCAGGATGCCGACGACGGTCACCCGACCAGCCCCTGGATATCGCGGACCTGGGCGGCCACGCCGGCCGCCCGCGCTTCGTCGATCGCCTGGGCGGCCTGAGCGGCGGTGACCTGGTCGGTACGGATCACGAGGGACCAAGGTTCACCCGCGTGGTCCAAAAGGTCCTGCCGGGTCTCGTGCCAGACCTTGAGCCGGGCGTCGACGTCCTTGTCCCCGCGACCAGCGCACCGGGCCCGCGTGGTCTCCTCGGGACACCACAGCAACACCTTGACCCAGTGAGTGGGGAACGCCTCGACGGCACGGGCGCCCGCTACCTGCCCCATGTGCAGAACGGGGATGCGCCCTGCGGCGAGCAGGGCGGACACCTCGCCGCGGTCGATCGCGTACTCGGCGTCGTACCGTGCGTTCCGGTAGAGCAGATCCCCGGAGCGCGTCAGGTCCTCGATGTGCTCGGTGGTCGTGAGGCGGTAACCGGTGCTGCGGCCCGGTCCGGCCTTGAGCCGACGGAAGAGTACGAACGCCGGCCGCAGGCGGGAGAGCTCCGCCGACACGGTGTCCTTACCCGAGCCCGGCGGGCCGTACAGGATGACTCCGGACGAGGTCACAGTCCGCCGCCGCTCAGGACGTCCTTGGCTTCGTCGACGAGAGCGACGGCGGCGCCGAGCCGGTTGTCGATTACGAAGTGCGGCCCCTGGGGTCGCAGCGTCAGGTCGAGTCCTGCCGCGTACTCGTCCCACGCCTGCATCTTCCAGGCATCGCGAGCTGCGCCCCGGAACTCGATGTACTCACGCATGGAATCCGGGTCGCACTCAACCCAAATGGTTGCAACGGATACACGCTTGGAGCGGCACCGATTATGAAAGCGCTGCATCCATTCGGCTTGCGCGAACTCGGAGATGAAGGGGGCGTCGAGAATGGTGGAAATGCCGCAGTCGACGTTGTCCCATGCTGCTTCCATGAGGCAGCGGTATTCGAGCGGCCGTACCTTCTCTCGGTACAGCTCCGAGCTTCGGTCGTGTGCTTCTCCGCCAAGCGCGATCAAGAGCTGATCAACCAGCGGACGAGTGAGCGAGTCTTTGTCGAGGATGGGCCATCCGGTGAGGCCGCCAAGGAACTTGGCGAACTCTGACTTGCCGGATCCGGCGAATCCGCCGACGAGGACGACGGACGGCCCGTCGAGGGAGCCCCCGGTCGTGCGGCGCTTCCATGCGTCCATCACACGGTTGATCAGAGCCCCACTGTCGACATCCGGTGTCCCCTCACGGATGCTGCTGAGTGCCTGGCGAACCGCCTGAGGCTGGTCGAGAAGTGCTGGATTCCTGGGCGCGGGTACGGGGACGGACTCCATAGGAGCATCCTCTCCGGGCAGTGCTCGGCGGAACCCCAATTGGGCTTCGTTCCGACGATAGAGGCGGCA
Organism: Streptomyces sp. NPDC055815; assembly: GCF_053616475.1. NCBI lineage: Bacteria > Bacillati > Actinomycetota > Actinomycetes > Kitasatosporales > Streptomycetaceae > Streptomyces > Streptomyces sp. NPDC055815. Next base: position 37,504 of record NZ_JBSHDU010000039.1, read on the forward strand.
ATACGCCCGGCGGTAATGAGGGCCGGGGTATACCGAACCTTTCTCGTGGCCCCAGATGGTCTGGAAGTTGGCCGCAATGTTGAAGCCGTGCCGCTCCGCGATTTCGCGGAGCTTTTCCCCCGTGTCTTCCAGGGTGAGCCCGATCTCTTCTCTGTGCTTGCGCAGGAGATCAGGATTCCAATCCGGGTGCTTCCGAGCCATCTACCCCTCCTAGATAGCTAGTCGGAGTCGCGAGTGTAGCGGTCCGACTAGGCCCATGGAAAACAGTGATAGAGCATGTATAAGCGGATGTTTAAAACCTGTGAGGCTCAGTCAGGTAACGCAAGGTGATACAGGTTTGTAGGCCGCAGCAGTGAAATGGAGCACGTCCGAACGAGGAGGTGTTCATGTCTCACTACTGCGGCCATGGCGGGCCAAGCGGGGATCCGCAGAGGTCAGTTACCTTCGAGCGCTGCGACGCGTTCCCTCAGGTCGCCGACCTCGGTCCGGAGCCGGGCGACCTCTTCTTGCAGCTCAGTGATTGCACCGACCGGGTCCGCAAGCTTCGCCGCCGTGGCGGCATCGCGGGTGAGGAACGCTCCCTTGCCCTGGTGGCTCACGGCGAGTCCGTCGGTCCGGAGCTGCCGGATCGCATCGCGGGCCACCGTGACCGTGATTTCGTACGTGGCCTGCATCGCGGAGAGCGAGGGAAGTTTCCCCGACTCCGCGAACTCGCCGGCCGCGATCCTCCGTCGGAGGTCCTCCGCCACCTGCTGGTAGGCGGGCTTTCCGGTCCACTCGACCATCTTCACCTCGGCTTCTTCCCGTCTCCCGCTGTTCTGAGCCCTCTGCCTCATAGTGCCGAAGCAGCAGAGAGAGAACCAGTGTCCGCCACGGCTTGTTCCGTGGCAGGTTGACGAACTCTGCCTCACAGTGCACTCTGAGGCAGAGCCGCAAAGTGGTCGCCCGGATCCATGGGGACGACAGCTTCGCTGCTGCTTTACCTGCACAAACGCACGACACAGGAGCCCCGCATCGGTCGGGGGGAGGGTGCCGGACAGCCGCCTTCACGGGTGGTCCCTTGTCAGTCCGGACGGCAGGTCTCTGCCTAAGACGGGGCCATAGCGACTGTTCCTTGAACCGGCAGGCGCGTCCCCGAAAGAGACCAACGAACTACCTCAACTCCGCAGCTCACGGCTGCGGCCGGTTGCCTCCTCCGCCCGTCTCGTACGGGCGGGGTCGAGGGGAGCCGGAGATTCCTGGTTCTAACGGCAAGAGGCCCCGGTGTCCTACCACCGGGGCCTCGGTTCGGGCCGTTCCTGACTGGAAGGAACACACCCAATGAAGTCCATCATCACACTCCCCAGCACCAGTGGGGCCCTGGCGTTCGACGGTGAGCCGTCGGACGCGGAGCTGGACGCGATCGAGCAGGAGATGCCGCTGATCCTGGCGGAGGTCGAGCTGCTCGACGCGCGGATCAAGACGCTGGACCGGCCGTCCGCGAAGCTGGACGAGCGGCGGATCCGCCGGGCCCGTCACCGGGTCGTGGCGGCCCGCCGGAACCTGACGAACCGCGCCATCACGGCGCGGGCGGGCGGTGCCGCGTGAGGGCGGGGACGCTGGCGGACCTGTCCGCGCCGCTCATGGCGCTGCGACTGCTCACGGTGGATTTCCCGCACCTGCCGGCGCCCTGCGTGCACGTGACCACGGTCTACCCGGACCGGCTGGAGCTGTCGTTCCACGAGGACTTCGCCGCGTTCGAGGCGTGGCGCGCGGCCCTGAGCATCGCCCCCGGGTCGGTCGTTCACCACGTTCAGGGCGACGGGCAGACCGGCGTACTGAACGTCCGCACGACGTTCGCCGGGGCCGATCTGGAGCTGACCGGCTACGGGCCGGCACCGGCCGTCAAGCGGGCACTTTCGGGATCGGGGGCGCTGTCGTGAACAGCGTTCAGATCCGTTCAGCGGAACGCGCCCTGTCGGTCGGCACGTGGCTGATCGTGTGCGGCGCGATGCTGTACTCGGTCCTCACGGTGACCCCCTTGATGCGGGCGCACACGGCGGATGAGTGGGACTGGACGGCGCCGATTCTGCCGATCGTGGTGGATGCGGCGGTCGTCATCGTGGTCCGTCTCGACTCGGTCCTGGCCCGTCTCGGCGGGCACGGCGGCCGGTGGCCGATTGTGCTGCGGTGGATGACCGGCGGCATGACCCTGGCCCTGAACGTCGCGGACTCCGCGTTGAAGAAAGACCTGGTCGGGGTGGCGGTCCACGCGGTGGCGCCGCTGCTGCTGATTGTCACGGCCGAGACCGGTCTCGCCTACCGCTGGGCGATCACGAACGCGCTCACGGCCCTGCAGGAGCGTGAACGGGCCGACGCGGCGGCACGGGAGAAGGCCGCCGTGGAGCGCGAGGAGGCGGCCGAGAGGCGGGCTCGCGAGGCCCGGGAGTTCGAGGCCCGGATGGCGCGTGAACAGCGTGAGCATGAGGCCTCCCTCGCCCGTGAACAGGCCGAGCGGGAGGAGCGTGCACGGCGTGAGGAGCGTGAGCGGGTCGAGGCCGCCGAGCGGGCGGAGCGGGCCGAGCGTGAACGCCGTGAACGCGAGCGTGAACAACAGAGCCTGGAGCGTGAACGCCTTGCACGCGAGGCCGCCGCACGCACCGAACGCGAGCGCAAGGAGCGTGAGGCGACCCGGCTGCGTGAACAGCGCGAGCAGGCCGAGCGGGCCGAGCGTGAACGCGCTGAACTCCTCGCGGCCGGGCCCGCGCTGGTGAAGCAGTCCGAGGAGCAGGCCCGCCAGACCGTGGCCGCCGCGTACGCGACCGGGGTGCCGGTGCGGCAGGCCGCCGAGCTGTGCGGCTGGTCCGTCGGCTGGGTCTCCGCCCGCTACCAGGAACTCCGCGACAACGCCCCGGCTCTGGAAGGAGCGTCCCAGTGAAGCTCTCCCCGAACGCCAACCCGCCCGAGCCCACCAACCTGCTGATCCGGTTCCACAACCAGACCGGGGCCGCGGTCGACGTCACCGGCAACGAGCACGGGCACTCCTCGCACTGGCACTGTCATGGCTGCGGCGACTACTCCGGGGAGCACGGCCTGGCGTTCGCCCGTGACGAGGCGAACGGGCACGCCGCCACGTGCCGGGCCTCCTACCACCGGCTCGGCTGATGGGGAGCCTGCCCGTCTACCCCTGGCGCCTGGCGCCGGAGGGGTTGGCGACGTTCCGGCAGCTGCGGGCGCTGGGGCTGCGGCCGGCCGGTCAGCCGGTCGTGGCCCAGCTCGAACGCCCCCGCCGCCGTCGCGAACCGCTGGTCGCCTTCCTGTACCGCATTGACCTGGCCCGCCCGGTCCGGCCGATGACCCCCGCCAAGCGGGCGGCCCTCGCGAGGGCGAACGCCGCCCGGCAGGTCTGCCCGGCCTGCGGGCGGGACGCCGGATACCGGATCCCGCCCTCGCTCGGCATGTGCGTTCCGTGTGCGGACGCCCCTCAACTCGCTGCTTGACCTGGAGGTTTCCCGTGGAGAGCAACACCGCGCAGGGGACGCACCTGTACGTCCTCTCGCTGCAGAACAACCGACAGGCCGCGTGCACGATCTCCGGCACCTACACCCCGCCGCCCGGGGCCACCCGGTTCGACATCCTCAACCGGCTCCGGATCGACGCGGCCCGCCAGTACCCGTCGATGGAGGGCGCGATCGTCCTCTACTTCGCCCTGGAGGCCAACGACCTCGCCGACGAGGAGGTGACCCGGTGACGGACATCAACACCGAGCCCCTGATCGCGGCCCCGGCACCCGCCGACCAGGCCGCCCCCGCCCCGGCCCCCGTACCGGCGGACCAGGCCCCCGAGGTCCCCTCGGGTGTGCGGCACACGGCGGGCGGCTGGCCGGTCGTCCCCCTCGCGCTGACCGGCGCGAACGCCACGGTGACCCTGCTCGCCGGGGCGGCGCTGGTCGGCGGCCCGATCGCGGCGGCTGTCGCCGCGACCGGCGCCGTCGTCCTGGGCGCCACCACCGCCCACACCAACAAGAAGACCGCCAAGCAGGCCCGCCAGGCCAAGCCCGGCACCGCGTCGGCCGGGAAGTCGGCCGGCGGCTCGCGCGGTGGGGCGGGCCGTGTCCCGTCCCAGCCCAAGCGCGGTTCCTCCTCCGGGACCCGGACGTGGGCGGGCTCTCCCGCGTCGGGGAAGAGGGCGGCTCGCTCGGGTGCCGCCGCCGGCACGCTCCGCTCCGCGAGCGCACCGGCCGGTCAGCGCAGCAGCCGGAAGGGGACGGGGCCGGTCGCCACGGCGACGGGGTCCCTTTCGAAGGGTTCCGGGCCGAAGGGCCGGGCCTCCGGTGGTGGTTCGGCCTCCTCGGCGGTGAAGCCGCGGGGACGGGTCGGGCAGGTCAAGGCGCTGCGTGAGCAGGCGCGTGCGGTGCAGTCGTCGAAGGCTGGGCGTCGCGCGGACGCCACGGCCGCGCGTCGTCAGGTCGCCGACGCCCGCCGGGCCGCGAAGGACACCGCCCGCACGACGGCGGCCGCGAAGAAGGGCCCGGTGGGCCGGGCGGTCGCCCGGGGAACCGGTGCGGCGGGCAGGACCCGCAGCGCCGCTGTGGAGCGGCTGCGCAAGGCCCGGGACACGTCGGCGGCCGGGAAGGTGGCCGAGCAGCGCTCCGAGGTCCGCAAGGCCCCCGCCAGGGCGAGGGCGCGTAAGGCGTTGTGGAAGTCGGCGGCCCGGTTCCAGGGCCGCCGCCTCCTGGCGGCCCTGCTCGCCGGGGCGCTCGGCGTCCTCGGTCTGATCACCACGCCGCTCGGGCGGAAGCTCGGGTGGGCGTGGCTGCAGAACCCTGGCCGCCGCCTCTACGCCCGCCTCCTCAAGCAGGCGGCCGCCGAGCGTGAGAACCGGGACGAGGCCATCCGCGAGCAGCGCGAGCAGGACGAGGCCGCCGCCGACGCGGAGGCCGAGACGGACGGCGAGCAGGTCGGGGATACGGCGGAGCGTCCGGCCGGGCTCGTCCCCAGCGCACCCACCAGTGAGAGCAGTGAGGGAGAGATCGTGTCGGGTTTCCGGTTCGAGGAGTACGCGGCGGAGATGGAAGCCGCCGCCAACAGCTACGAGCCCGAGAGCGCCATGGAGATCCTCGCCATGGTCGAAGGGCTCCCGGCCGCGCTGACGAGCGTGGCGAACGTGATGAGGATCCTGGCCGAGCGCGCCGACTCCGAGTTCCCGCTGGAGAAGGAGGTCGCGGACGGCTTCAACGACATCTTCGGCGCCCTGATGAGCGCGGTCGCGGTCGCGGAGGACATGGGGCCGCTGTTCCGGCAGGCCCACGAGCAGGACATCGCCCGCCACGAGGACCCGCGTAACGGGCCCGAGGCCGAGAAGGGATGGAACGTCTGATCATGGCACCCAACACCGCCACTACGGGGCCGGTGTGGGACTGGGCGGCCGGTCACGGACCCGTGACCGGCGCCTTGTCCGCCACCACCGGAGCCCTCGCCCTCGCGACCACCGGCGCCGCGACCGGCATGCCTGCCGGATGGGCCCTCGCGGCCGGCGCCGCCGGGGCGATCGGCCACACCGTCACCAGCCTCCGCGAGCGCCTGGCCGCCCGCACCATCGGCATGCGCGCCGCGTCCTGGCTGCTCGGGGCCGGATGGACCACGTGGGCCATCACCACCGGCCACCTGACCTGGACCGCCCTCGGCTCGCTGGCCACCCTCGGGGTCGGCATCGGCGCCGCCGCCCGGTCCACCCTCCTGCATGAGGAGGCCCGCGAGCTGGAGGCCATCGCCGCCGCCGAGCGTCAGGTGGCGCGCGAACTGTCCGCCGAACGACGTCAGATCGCGGCGGAGTGGGTGGACCGGGTCCAGCGGGTGTGCGGCGGGATCATCCTGCGCGTCCTCGCGGTGGAGATGTGGCCGACCGGCACCGGCTTCACCATCGACGCCGAACTCCCGCCCGGTGGCGTCACCTACGAGCGGATCGCGCAGTACGCGCCGCAGCTCTCGGCGGACGCCCGCCTCCCGCACGGCTGCACCGCCACCGCCTCGCAGGGCATCGACCAGGGCCGCGTCCTGATCGACGTCACCACGGTCAACGTGCTGGCAGGGGAGATCGAGTACCCCACCGACTACAGCCCGCTGTCCATCCACGCCGGACTGCCCTGGGGCGTGCGCCCGGACGGCCGGGAGGTGAAGGTCTACCTGCGCGAGCAGTGCGCCCTGATCGTGGGGCCGACCGGGTCGGGCAAGACGAACTTCGTCCACGACGTCCTCGCGGGGTTCGCCCGCGCCACCGACATCCTGACCTGGGTCATCGACCTCAACGCAGGATCCGCCGGCCTCCCGTGGGTCCGCCCCGCCCTCAACGGCGGGGGCGGCCAGGAGGCGGTGCGGCCGGGGATCGACTGGCTCGCCGCCTCCTACGAGGAGGCCATGCTCATGCTGGACACGGCGGTCAGTGTCGGCAAGCACCGCAAGGTCGCCTACCAGGACCTCATGGCCCAGGCGAACACCGACCTGCTGCCCGTCTCCGCGCAGATCCCGCAGATCATGCTCGTCATCGACGAGGGCGCCGAGATCCTGACCAGCTCGGATCCGAAGATGCGCAAGCTCGCCACGAAGATCCTGGAGGTCATCCGGCTGCTGCGGGCGATGGGCCTGCGCACCGTCCTGACCGCCCTCGGTGCGACCGGGTCAGTGCTGGGCAACCTGATGATCCGCCGCGAGGCCAAAGCCCGCGTCTGCCTGACCGGCGGCGAGGTCGAGGGCATGGACCTGTCCAAGGTCTTCCCCGGCTCCCGCGGCCTGAAGGTCACCCAGGCCCCCTACAAGGGCGCCGGGTTCATGGGCACCCCCGAGTCGGCGGCCGGACTGTTCAAGGCATGGAGGATCAAGCCCAACCAGATCGCCGACATCGTCCGCGCCACCTCCACCCTCCACCCCCGCCTCGACGCGGAGTCCGCCAAGGCCGCCGGCCCCGGCTACGCCCGCCGCTGGGACAGGGACCGGATCGCGTGGATGCACGACACCCTCACCACCTCGCCGGAGGCCGACACGGCCACCGACGAGACCCCCAAGCGCCCGGGGCTCAACCTCTCCGCCCACCGCGACCAGCAGCCCCCCGCCACCCCTGCGGGCGGTCTGGACGCGGACGCGCTCGCGGCGAAGTTCATGGCCGAGATCGACGCCCAGTTCGGCACCACCGCCGAACCTGGCACCGGGCCGGACGGCGAGCAGTCGCCCACGGGGCTGAACCTCTCCGCCCTCCGCAAGGACCGGGACGAGCAGGGCGGCCCGGACTGGCTGGCGACGGCCATCGCCGCAATCCAGGCCGCTGGGCCGGACGGCATGAAGCCGGCGGCCGTCGCCGACACCGTCGGGCGGGGCCGTGAGTCGGTCCGCAAGGCGCTCAAGGCGGCGGCCGAGCGGGGCGAACTGGTCTACCGCGACCGGGGTCCGCACTCCGTCTACGTCCACCCCGACCACGCCTGACAGCCGCACAGAGGGCTACTGACTACCGCCTACTGCCCACCAGGCAGTAGGCGGAAGAACGCGCCTCTACTGCCCACACGGGCCCTGTGAACAGGGCTTTGGGCAGTAGGCAGTAGCCACTAGGCAGTAGGCGGTAGGCAGTAACTCGACACACAGCGTCACCAGGCCCGGCGGGCGGCACCTCACCACGAGGAGCCGCCCGCCGTCGTTGAAGGGACTCCGTTGTGCACTCCCCGACCCCGTACGAGATCACCCCCACCACCCCCTACGACCGCCCCGCCGTGGTGCGGCGACCGGTGATCCTGCCCGCCGAAATCCCGCCCGGCGTCGACTGGGTCACTCTCCCCAACGGGACTCGCACCCTCGCCTACACCCACCCCGCCCCGGCGCCCACCCCCACTCCGGCCGCCGCGCAGCCGATCCCGGCGTGGGCCAAGACCACCGCCCTGCTCGCGCCCACCGTCGGCGGCGGGATCGCCGCGGCCGGGATCGGGCTCTCCTACGCCGCCCCGGGACTCATCGCCATGAGCCACGCCCTCTGGTCCGCCGCCGCCCTCCTCGTCGCCGCCGTCATCGCCGTCCCCGTCCTCCTGCGGACCGCCCGCCGCGCGGCGACCGGCAGCGGGGGCGGGTCGGGGTCGACGACGCACATCACGCAGAACATCTCTGCGACCGGCCTGTTCGGCCGGGCCAACGGCACCATCAGCCACCACTGAGGAGCCCTTACGTGCCCCGACTGCGCCTCACCGTGGCCACCTGGCCCCGCCGGGCCCTGATCCTGGCCGACACCCCCCGCCCCGACTGCCCGGACTGCCAGGGCGAGGGCGGCTGGAACCGCGACTACGGCGACCACGAGACCGGCGAGTACGCCGGTACCGAATGGGACGCCTGCCCGTGCTGGGACGAGAACACCCGCTGGACCGTCCTGCCCCTCCCGCGCCTGCCCCGCCGTCGCACGTACGACGACGAACCGCCGTTCTGACCGGCCATGGTCCCCCTCCTCGACTGGGGCGACGCCCGACACTTCGACCGCGCACGAGACCTGGCCTGCTGCCTGTGCGGCAGGCCCACCCCGATGCGCTCCCACGCCGGTGAGCCCGTCCACAAGGTGTGCGCGGAGGACTGGAACGCGGCCCACCCGCATGAGGCTCGCCGCTACACCCGACCGAGCCCCGACTGGCCCCAGCACGACATCGGCACGTGGCGCTTCCACAACGACGGCCCCACCACCGACCAGCGGGTGACCGTCCTCAACCCCGTCACCACCGACTCCCCGCCGCCCGCCGTCGTCGACATCGACGTCGAGCCGGGGCAACGCGGCCTGTTCGCCGCGTGACAGCACCAAGGGCGGCCCGCCATCTCGCCAAAGACCGGGCCGCCCTCACATCCAGAACACTGACGATGAACTGGAGACACCCAGCATGACCCAACCCACCCTCATCCGACGAGAGCATCGCACCAGGCCGCTCCTGCTGGACCTGTTCTGCTGCGCCGGCGGCGCCGGAACGGGCTACCACCGCGCCGGGTTCGACGTCGTCGGTGTCGACATCGCCCCGCGCCCCCACTACCCCTTCACCTTCGTCCAGGCAGACGCCCTGCAGTACCTCACCGCCCTGATCACCTCCGGGGAGATCGAGCGGTACGCGATCGTCCACACCTCCCCGCCCTGCCAGGCCGGATGCGCCCTCACCGTCGGCACCAACCGGTCCAAGGGCTGGGGCGGCACCCACGTCGACCTCGTCCCGCCCACCCGCGTCCTGCTGGAGGCGTCCGGTCTGCCGTACGTCATCGAGCAGCCCAACGGCCGCGCGGAGATCCGCAAAGACCTCACCCTGTGCGGCGAGCAGTTCTCCCTCGGCGTCCTGCGCCACCGCAACTTCGAACTCGGCCGGTGGAGCGTCACCCGCCCCACCCACCCCAAGCACCGGGGCCGCGTACGGGGCTGGCGGCACGGCCAGTTCCACGACGGCCCGTACGTCGCCGCCTACGGCAACGGCGGCGGCAAGCCGTCCGTCCCCGAATTGCAGGCCGCCATGGGCATCGACTGGACCGACGTCCGCGAGGAACTCACCGAGGCCATCCCGCCCGCCTACTCCCAGTGGATCGGCACCCGATTTCTCGCCCAGACCCGGGCGGGGGTGGCGGCGTGAACACCCATCTCCTGGAGGCCGCGTTGAGCGCCGCCGGGCGCGGTTGGGCCGTCTTCCCGCTCCGGCCCGGTGACAAGCGGCCCGCCGGACACGCCGAGGACCGCTGCCCCGGCACCGGCCGGTGCGCGGACGGCCACCGCACGCCGGAAGAGCGGGCCACGACCGACCGGGACCGGATCCGGGCGGCCTGGACGCACAAGCCGTACAACGTGGGCCTGGCCACCGGCCCGGCCGGGCTGGTCGTGGTCGACCTGGACCTCCCGAAGGCCACCGACAAGCCGGCGCCCCAGGAGTGGGCGGGATTCCGGGACGGGATCGAGGTGTTCACGGCCGTCTGCGAGCGCGCCGGGCATCCGGTACCGGCCGATACGTACACCGTGCGGACCGGGCGCGGCGGACTGCACCTGTACTTCACCGCGCCTGGGGGAAAGCGGCTTCGTGGGAGCGCAGGGCGGTTGGGGTGGAAGGTCGACACGCGAGCCTGGGGTGGGTACGTGGTGGCCGCCGGCAGCGTGGTCCACCACCGGCCGTACGAAGTCCTCAACGCGGTGGACCCGATCCCCCTCCCCACGTGGCTCTGTGACCTCCTGACCCCACCGCCCGCACCCGCCCCTCTGTCCGTCGCCAGGGTGCGGGCCCGGATCGGGCGCGCGGACCGCTACGCCGCGGCCGCGATGGACGGTGAGCTGGCCAAGCTGGCCGCCGCCCCGGACGGCGAGCACAACCTCACCCTCTACCGGGCCGCCTACGCGCTCGGACGCCTCATCGCCGCCGGAACCCTCCCGGAGCAGGAGGTCACCGACCGGCTCACCGAGGCCGCGCTCGCCAAGGGCCTGGCCGCGTCCCGGACGGCATCGAGCATCCGCGACGGCATCCGCCGCAGCACCCGCAACGCCTTGGCCGGTACCCGATGACCCACGACCCCTGCTTCGCCAAACCGGCCCCGACCACCCCCGGCAGTAGCGCGCCGAAGGTCGTCGCCGAAGGCGTCCCTTTCAGCTCTGACCCGCACCCGACCACCCTCACCGGCCCGTGGGCCCTGACCGATCGGAAGGAACCCGCATGAGCGCGCACGAGCCGGACCTGTGGGCCGGGTTCGAGGAGATGACGGCCGAGGACGTCGCCGGGCCCGTGTGGGACGAGCCCGTACCGCTCGATCCGCGCGGCCAGCTCCCGGTCTTCCCCGTGGACGCGCTGCCCGACTGGCTCGGCGCGATGGCGGCCGGGGTCGCCGAGGAGACGCAGACGCCCGTCGACCTGGCCGGGTGTCTCGCGCTGGCCGTCATCGGCACCGCCGCCGGCGGCCGCCTCACCGTGACCGTGCGCGGGCAGTGGAGCGAGCCGGTCAACCTCTACACCGCCGTGGCCCTGCCGCCCGGCAACCGCAAGAGCGCGGTGTTCGGGCTCATGACCAAGCCCCTGCTCGCCGCCGAGAAGGCGCTCATCGAGCTCACCGCGCCCCAGCGGGCCGAGGCCGCCGCCTCCGCGCGGATCGCCAAGGCCGCGGCCGAGAAGGCCGAGAAGCTGGCCGCCAACGCCGAGGCGGACAAGCTGGCCGAGCTGACCGCCCAGGCCATCTCGCTGACCGAGGCCGCCGAGCGGGCGACCGTGCCGGCCGAGCCGCAGCTCGTCGCCGACGACGTCACCGCCGAGTCCCTGACCACCCTGCTCGCCCAGCAGGACGGGCGGATCTCGATTCTGTCGCCCGAGGGCGAGATCTTCGAGATCATCGCCGGACGCTACTCCGGGGTGCCGAACATGGGGATCTTCCTCAAGGGGCACGCCGGCGACATGGCCCGGGTCAACCGCCAGGCCCGCGACGCCCAGCACATCGAGAACCCCGCCATCACCATGGGCCTGGCCGTGCAGCCCGACGTGCTGGACTCCATCGGGCAGATCAAGGGCGCCGACGGACGCGGTCTGCTCGCCCGGTTCCTCTACTCCAAGCCCGCCTCCCTCGTCGGCTACCGCAACCTCACCCCCGAACTCCTCGCCCCCGACACCGCCGACGCCTACGCCCACAGGCTCGGGCGGCTGGCCCTGACCCTCGCGGCCTGGACCGAGCCCGCCGCACTCACCCTCAGCCCCGAGGCCGACGCGGTCCTGCTCGCCTACCAGCGCGTCACCGAAGCCCGCCTCCGCAAGGACGGGACCCTGGCGCCGATCGTCAACTGGGCCAGCAAGCGCGACGGAGCGGTCGCCCGCATCGCCGGGCTCCTGCACCTCGCCACCCACCCCGAGGACGCCTGGACCCGGCCGATCGCCGCGGCGACGATGGCTGCCGCCACCCGGCTGGGGGACTACTTCACCGCTCACGCCCTGGACGTCTTCAACGCCATGAAGGCCGACCCCGCCCAGGAAGCCGCCCACACGGTCCTGACCCATCTGACCGAGAACCGCACCGCCACCTTCACCAAACGCGACCTCTTCCGCGCGATGCCCCGCTCCGAGTTCCCCGCCATGGGCGACCTCGACCCCGCGCTGAACCTCCTGGAGGACCACGGCTGGGTGCGTCAGCAGCCCCCGCCGCCCCGCACCACCCGCGGCGGCCGGCCGCCCTCCCCCCGCTACGAGAGCCACCCCCGCATCACCCGCGCCGCCTGAAAACCCCCGAAACCTCTGACAGAACTGACAGAACCTCCCGACCAGCCGCCTGACCTGCAAGAACGGGCACTTTCGGAGCTCTGACAGAACCTCCGAAAACTCTGACAGAACTCCAAAAACCTCGCCCTGGGGCGAGCTGCCCGCTCCGACAGAACCGAGGTTTTCGAGGTTCTGTCGGAGTTTTTTGAGGTTTTGTCACAACGGCCGATGTGGCCAAACCAGCAGGTCAGACGGCATGCGGCGAGGTTCTGTCAGTTCTGTCAGCACTTTCCGGGGTTTTCGCGCTGCGGCACCCCGGTCTTAGCCGAAGGACCACCACGAGGAGTGCACCGGATGGATCACCGAGACCTCGACTCACACGAAGACCCCACGCTCGCCCTCCTGACCGTCGAGGAGGCCGCCCGACGGCTCCGCATCGGGCGCACCCTCTGCTTCCGCCTCATCGGATCGGGAGAGCTGGAGTCGGTCCCTGTGGGTCGGCTCCGCAGGGTTCCCCCTGCCGCACTTCACGACTACGTAGACCGACTCCGTGCGGCCAATCGGACTGCCGCGGTGGCACGCTGAAAAGGAAATCAGTGGAAGAGAAGACGAAGCGCACGCGCCAACCCAACGGTCGGTCTTCGATCTACCTGGGGAAGGACGGCAAGTGGCACGGCCGCGTCACGGTCGGCATCCGCGACAACGGTGAGCCGGACCGCCGGCACGTCGAGCGGAAGACACGCACCGAAGTGGCGGAAGCGGTCCGCGAGCTGGAACGGCAGCGGGACGCCAAGACCGTGCGAAAGCCGGGCAAGCCCTGGACGGTCAAGGCGTGGCTGACGCACTGGATCGAGAACGTCGCTCCCCTCGCCGTCAACGACAACACGATGGTCGGGTACGGCGTGGCCGTCCGGAAGCACCTGATCCCTGGCCTGGGGGCGCATCGCCTCGACAGGCTCAAGCCGGAGCACATCGAGGCGTTCTACGCCAAGATGCAGGCCAACGGCAGCAAGTCCGCGACCGCTCACCAGGCTCACCGAACCTTGCGCACCTCCCTTAACGAGGCCGTGCGGCGCGGACATCTCGGCAAGAACCCCGTGCAGTTGGCGAAAGCACCGAAGACGGGGGAGTACGACGTGGAGCCCTACAGCGTCCAAGAGGTCCAGCGTTTGCTCAAGGCTGCTGCTCGGGACCGTAACTCCGCCCGTTGGGCCGTCGCGCTTGCCCTCGGACTACGCCAAGGGGAAGTGCTCGGTCTCCGGTGGGAGGACGTGGACCTCGACGGCGGGTTCCTCGTGGTTCGGCGCAGCCGTCACCGCCCGCAGTACGCCCACGGGTGCGTGGAACCCTGCGGGCGCAAGGCCGCCGGATACTGTCCGCAGAGGGTTCGTACGAACCCCGAGCTGGCCCCGACCAAGTCACGCGCCGGCCGCCGCGCGGTCGGTCTCCCCGAACAGCTTGTCGACCTGCTCAAGGCGCATCTCAAGGCGCAGGAAGGGGAGCGGGAAGCGGCGGGGGAGCGGTGGAAGGAGAACGGCCTGGTCTTCCCGGATGAGCACGGCCGCAGCCCGTCACACCGCCGGGACTGGGCCGAGTGGAAGGCTCTGCTCGTAGAGGCGAAGGTTCGGGACGGGCGTCTGCACGACGCGCGCCACACGGCCGCCACGGTCCTGCTCATCCTCGGCGTCCCTGAGAGGGCCGTCATGGGCCTCATGGGGTGGTCGACCACGGCCATGGCCGCCCGCTATCAGCACATGGTGGATGCGGTGCGGACGGACATCGCACGGCAGGTGGACGGCCTGATCTGGCAGCCCAGGACGGATCGGCCGGGGGGCGGCGACGAGGGGCCGGCCGGGGTGCTCGTACCGGCCGAATGAGACGGAAACTGAGACGGGCGTAGAAAGGGCGGCACCTCGTGAGGGGTGCCGCCCTTTTTCTTTTGCCTGGTCAAGGCCCTGGAGACCGTGGCGGGAATTGAACCCGCGTAACTCGCTTTGCAGGCGAGCCCCTCAACCACTCGGGCACACGGTCGTGTTGTGCACGAGTACGACCGTAGGGCGGGGGTCGGGAGGGGCTCAAGGGTTTCCGGGCGCACGCCATGCGACTGCCATACGGCCGCAACATTCCGTTCGTGGTCGTACGTCCAACGGCCGAGGGCGACCGGGACTCCCGACAGGAGCCAACCCGGTAATCACCTCTTACTCTGAGGGAATGAGCGCCCTCGAACCGCGCGACGCCGACGTCGCCCCCACCCCCGGACCCCCCGCCGCCCCCGACGGCACCAAGGGGTCCGTCCTCGACCCGGACCACCGGGCGCTCAGCATCGGCATCGTCTCCGTCGTCCTGCTCATCGCCTTCGAGGCGACCGCCGTCGGCACCGCCATGCCCGTGGCCGCCCGCGAGCTCGACGGCATCCCCCTCTACGCCTTCGCCTTCTCCGCGTACTTCACCACCAGCCTCTTCGGCATGGTCCTCGCCGGCCAGTGGTCCGACCGCGGCGGCCCGCTCGCCCCGCTCACCAGCGGCATCAGCGCCTTCGCCGCCGGACTGCTCCTCTCCGGGACCGCCGGCGCCATGTGGCAGTTCATCCTCGGCCGCGCCGTCCAGGGCCTCGGCGGCGGCCTCGTCATCGTCGCGCTGTACGTGATCGTCAGCCGCGCCTACTCCGAACACCTCAGGCCCGCGATCATGGCCGCCTTCGCCGCCGCCTGGGTCGTCCCCTCCGTCGTCGGCCCCCTCGCCGCCGGAACCGTCACCGAGCACCTCGGCTGGCGCTGGGTCTTCGTCGGCATCCCCGCCCTCGTCGTCTTCCCGCTGGCCCTCGCCCTCCCCGCGATCCGCCGCACCGCCTCGGGCCCCGCCGACCCGGCCGCGCCCCTCGCCCCCTGGGACCGGCGCCGGATCCTGCTGGCCCTGTCCATCTCGGCGGGCGCCGCGCTCCTCCAGTACGCCGGGCAGGAACTGCGGTGGCTCTCCCTCCTGCCCGCCGCCGCCGGCCTCGCGCTCCTCGTGCCCGCCGTCCGCGGTCTGCTGCCGCGCGGCACCTACCGGGCCGCCCGCGGACTGCCGTCCGTCATCCTGCTCCGCGGCATCGCCGCCGGGTCCTTCATCGCCGCCGAGTCCTTCGTCCCGCTGATGCTGGTCTCCCAGCGCGGCCTCAGCCCCACCCTGGCCGGCCTCTCCCTGGCCGTCGGCGGCCTCACCTGGGCTCTCGGCTCCTGGATCCAGTCCCGGCCGTGGACGGAGCCGTACCGCGAGCGGCTCGTCGTCCTCGGCATGCTCCTCGTCGCCCTCGCGATCGCCGCCGCGCCCAGCGTCCTGATCGCGTCCGTGCCCGTGTGGGTCGTCGCGGTCGCCTGGGCCTTCGGCTGCCTCGGCATGGGCGCCGTGATCGCCTCGACGAGCGTGCTCCTCATGAAGCTCTCCGCCCCCGAGGAGGTCGGCGCGAACTCGGCCGTGCTCCAGATCTCCGACGGCCTCTCCAACGTCCTGCTGCTCGCGGCCGGCGGCGCGGCCTTCGCCGCGCTCGGCGGCGGCGCGGTGGGCCACGCGATGGACGCGGGCACCACCACCGGCTCCCACCCGGCCGCCTTCGCGGCCGTCTTCCTGCCGATGGCGGGGGTGGCGGCGGTGGGCGGCTGGGTGGCGACGCGGCTGCACGCGGCCGGGGCCGACGCGGCGTAAACCCGTCGCCGTCGGTGCCGACGTCCCCCTAATCTCCCCGGCATGCGTGAGATGACCCTTCCGGTCGGTGACGGGTTCGCCGACCTCGCCGATGCCCTGGGGCTCACCCCGGAGGAGCTGGCCGCCGAGGCGTGCGAGCGGGTCGTGGAGGCCCGGGCCGAGCTCGTGCGCCGCGAGGCCCTGCGCCTCGCCCGGCGTCACGACTCCCTGCTGAGGAGGCTCGGCGAATGAGCGACACGAGCCGTTTTCTGACCGTCGCCGAAGCCGCCGATGTCGCCCGGACCGCCTTCACCGGCGACGGCGTGCCCGAGCTGCGCGCGCCGGGGCTCCTCGAGTCCGCCGTGCACCGGCCCCGCGCCCGGATGTACGGGGAGAGCGCGTACGGGGACGTGTACGAGCAGGCCGCCGCGCTGCTGCACGCGGTCGCGACGAACCACCCCTTCGTCGACGGGAACAAGCGGGCGGCCTGGCTCTCCGCGGCCGTCTTCCTCGCCGTCAACGGAGTCGATCTCGGCGACGCCGACCTCGATCGCGCATACGACCTGGTCATCGCCGTGGCGAGCGGTGAGCTGGGGGATATTCCGGACATCGCGTCGCGGCTTCGGGAGCTGTGAGGACCGTCTCAAGCGGGCCCGCCACGCCTTCGCGCGGGGCGGGTCGCGACGCCCACACCGGTAAGGTGGCCCGGTTGTCATATCTGGACTGTCATTTCGTGACGAGCGTCGAACCCGGAGATCGTGACTACTACCGCCACCTCCTCCCATCACCTTTCTCCCGCCTTCCCAGGACGGGCCCCGTGGGGTACCGCCAACAAGCTGCGAGCCTGGCAGCAGGGCGCGATGGAGAAGTACATCCAGGAGCAGCCCCGTGACTTCCTCGCGGTCGCCACGCCCGGCGCCGGCAAGACCACCTTCGCCCTGACCCTCGCCTCATGGCTGCTGCACCACCACGTCGTGCAGCAGATCACCGTGGTCGCCCCCACCGAGCACCTCAAGAAGCAGTGGGCGGCCGCGGCGGCGCGGATAGGGATCAAGCTGGACCCCGACTACAGCGCGGGGCCGCTGAGCAAGGAGTACGACGGGATCGCCATCACGTACGCCGGCGTCGGCGTACGGCCCATGCTCCACCGCAACCGTTCCGAACAGCGCAAGACCCTCGTCATCCTCGACGAGATCCACCACGCCGGAGACTCCAAGTCCTGGGGCGAGGCCTGCCTGGAGGCCTTCGAGCCCGCCACCCGGCGCCTCGCCCTCACCGGCACGCCCTTCCGCTCCGACACCAACCCGATCCCCTTCGTCACGTACGAGGAGGGGAACGACGGCATCCGGCGGTCGTCGGCCGACTACACCTACGGCTACGGCAACGCCCTCGGCGACGGCGTCGTCCGCCCGGTCATCTTCCTCTCCTACAGCGGCAACATGCGCTGGCGCACCAAGGCCGGCGACGAGATCGCCGCCCGCCTCGGCGAGCCCATGACCAAGGACGCCGTCTCGCAGGCCTGGCGCACCGCCCTGGACGCCAAGGGCGACTGGATGCCGAACGTCCTGCGCGCCGCCGACCAGCGGCTCACCGAGGTCCGGAAGTCCATCCCGGACGCCGGCGGCCTCGTCATCGCCTCCGACCAGGACTCGGCCCGCTCGTACGCCAAGCTGATCCGCGAGATCACCGGCACCAAGGCCACCGTCGTCCTCTCCGACGACACCGGCGCCTCCAGCCGCATCGACGAGTTCAGCGAGAACACCGACCGCTGGATGGTCGCCGTCCGCATGGTGTCCGAAGGCGTCGACGTCCCCCGCCTCGCCGTCGGCGTGTACGCGACGACCATCTCGACCCCGCTGTTCTTCGCCCAGGCCGTCGGCCGCTTCGTGCGATCGCGCAGGCGCGGCGAGACCGCCTCCGTGTTCCTTCCGACGATCCCCAGCCTCCTCGGTTTCGCCAACGAGATGGAGGTCGAGCGCGACCACGTCCTCGACCGCCCGAAGAAGGCCGGCGAGGACGAGGACCCGTACGCCGAGTCCGAGAAGGAGCTGGCCGAGGCCGAGCGCCAGCAGGACGAGGACACCGGCGAGCAGGACATGCTGCCCTTCGAGGCGCTGGAGTCCGACGCCGTCTTCGACCGCGTGCTCTACAACAGCGCCGAGTTCGGCATGCAGGCCCACCCCGGCAGCGAGGAGGAGCAGGACTACCTCGGCATCCCCGGCCTCCTCGAACCCGACCAGGTCCAGCTGCTCCTCCAGAAGCGCCAGGCCCGGCAGATCGCGCACAGCCGCAAGAAGCCCGACACCGAGGCCGACCTGCTGGAGCTTCCGGCGGAGCGGCGGCCCGTCGTTTCCCACAAGGAGCTGCTTGAGCTGAGGAAACAGCTCAACACGATGGTCGGTGCGTACGTTCACCAGAGCGGCAAGCCGCACGGCGTCATCCACACCGAGCTGCGGCGGGTGTGTGGCGGGCCGCCGAGCGCCGAGGCGACGGCGGGACAGATCCGGGAACGGATCAAGAAGGTCCAGGAGTGGGCCACCCGGATGCGCTGACCGCAGACGTTTCGAGGCCCGTACGCCGGGGGGTGCGTACGGGCCTCGGGCGTCCCGCGGAGGCGGGAGCGGGCCAGGAGACCGGCCCCCACGGTCGGCCTCCGGCCACCCCCACGCTACGTGCACGACATAGCCGATCTTGTCCGCCAAAGTCCCACGTCCGACCGACGAAGGTCCCGAACCGTCTTGATCCGCCCGCCTGCGCCCGGATTCTGGACGAGGTCTTCCGCTGAGCGGAGCGCGCCGCTACTGTCCCGGCTCACAAGCATTCGCCCCGTGGCAGCGCCGCCGCGGAGCGCAGCCGGTGTACCCCTTCCTGCCGGCGGCCTCTGACGTGCGTCGCCGCGGGACCGGCGCCGCAACTCCGTGAGAGATCCGCCGCCACTCACCTCGAAGGAGAGGGCGTCGTGACCGCGGAGACCTCCCAGACGCTCGACCGGGGACTCAGAGTCCTCAAACTGCTCGCCGACACCGACCACGGTCTGACGGTCACCGAGTTGTCCAACAAACTCGGCGTCAACCGGACCGTGGTCTACCGGCTCCTCGCCACGCTGGAGCAGCACGCCCTCGTCCGCCGCGACCTCGGCGGGCGGGCCCGCGTCGGCCTCGGCGTGCTCCGGCTCGGCCGGCAGGTCCACCCGCTCGTGCGGGAAGCCGCGCTGCCCGCGCTGCGCTCGCTCGCCGAGGACATAGGGGCGACGGCCCACCTGACGCTCGTCGACGGGGCGGAGGCGCTCGCCGTCGCGGTCGTCGAACCCACCTGGACCGACTACCACGTCGCCTACCGGGCCGGCTTCCGGCACCCGCTCGACCGGGGCGCCGCCGGCCGCGCGATCCTCGCCGCCCGGCAGGGCGGCCTGACCGAACCCGGCTTCACCCTCACCCACGGCGAACTGGAGGCCGGCGCGAGCGGCGCGGCGGCACCGCTGGTCGGCGTCACGGGCGTCGAGGGCAGCGTCGGCGTCGTCATGCTGGCGGACGCGGTGCCGGAGCGGGTGGGGCCGCGGGTGGTGGACGCGGCGAGGGAGGTCGCGGACGCGCTGCGCTAGAGCGCGCGGCAACGAGCACGTCCGGGGGAGGGCCCGCACGCGGCTGGACGGCACCCACGCCGGGCCTTTCCCCCACCCCGCGCGACCCACACCCGTGCTGGGCGGCGCCCCGCTCCCGTGTCGCGCCCGCACCCGTGCTGGGCGGCGCCCAGGCCCACCCCCGTGTGGGGCCCGCGCCCGCTGCCGTGTGGGCAATCGTCCCGCAGGGCGGGACGGGTGGGCACACGGGACGGCGCCCTTCCGCGGCGCCTCCGCGTCCCGAGCCTGAACCCGCACCCCGTGCACCGAGCTGGTGGTGCGGGTCCAGGCGCGTAAGCCTCTGGCGCCGGCAAGGGGCGCCGTTCCGTTGTGCCCACCCGTTCCGCCCCTTGCGGAACGCCTGCCCACAACGGGGCGGAAGCGCGCCCACAACGGGGCGGAAGCGCGCCCGCAACGGGCGGACGCGCGCCCGCAGCGGTGGCGTTACGGTCTCAGTAGGTCGCCCAGGGGCGTCGGCGCGTGGTGGACCGATCTGCCCGTGCGGGTCGTCGTCAGGAGGCCCGCCGCGCGGAGCGCCTGCGCGTGGGCCGAGGCCGTCGCGTTGCTGACGCCCAGCCGCCGGGCCAGTTCCGTCGTCGTGCGGGGTGACGTGAGCGCCCGGAGGAGTTCGGCACGGGTACGGCCCAGGACCCCCGCGAGCGCGTCCTCGCCCGGCGCGCCCGGCGGAGCGGGCGGCAGGCCCCCGCCCGCCGGGTACGTCAGGACCACGGGGGAGTCGGGGACGTCCTGGACCAGCGCCCCGCCCCGCCAGTGGAAGGTCGGCAGCAGGATCAGGCCCCGCCCGGCCAGGTGGACGTCACGAGGGGCTCCCGGCCACTCCCAGACGCCGTCCCGCAGCCCCGGCGACAGGGCATCGAGCGCCGCCCCCAGGCCCCCCTCCGCCACCGCCAGCGCGTGCCGGGTGAACTCCGCCCGGTGCAGGTCCTGGACCAGCGGCCACACGGGCGCCAGGACCGTCTCGTACGCCGCCCGCTGCGCCCGTTCCAGGACCCGCCACGCCTCCGGGCTCCCCGCGTGCAGGTCCCGGATCCACGGCGGCGCGGCGCCCCGACCCGCGTACACCCGCTCAAGCTCCGACCGTACGAACTCCGGCCGGGCCGACCGGATCAGCGTGAGGCCCTCCTCCCGCGTCTCGCCGAGGACGTCGAGGAAGTACGGCGCCACCCCGCCCGGCACCAGGTCCGCGAGCGGCTCGGCCGCGCCCGGCAGGGCGCGCAGCAGCCTGCCCCGCCACCGCCCGAAGAGCAGCGACTCGTGCGGGGCGCCCAGCATCATCAGCGCGGCGTGCAGTTCGGGCACGGGCGCCGGCCGGGGCGCGAACCGCACCCGGGTGAAGTCCTCCGCCGTGAAGTGGATGCGCAGCAATCCCCGACCTTTCCCCCGACCCGTGCGCCAGCCTTTCGGGCCAGGCCTGAACCTTCGTGCTCCGGCCCGCCCCGCCCCCAGGATGCCGTGCATGACACCGCATCCCGCACCCAGCCGCCGTACCGTCGCCAAGGGCGCGCTCCTCGGCGCCGCCGCCGCCCTGTTCGGCGCCTCCGCCGCCCGCGCCGCGGACGGTCCGACGGCGCTTTCGTCCGCCCGCGCCGCGGACGGTCCTGCGCCGCTCCGGCTGCCCGCGCCGACCGGCCCCCACCCCGTCGGCCTCCGCACCTTCGCCCTGACGGACCCCGGACGCGACGACCCCTGGCAGCCCGGCCCCCGGGAGCTGATGATCAGCGTCCTGTACCCCGCCCGTACCGTCCGCGGCTGTCCCCGCGCCCCGCAGCTCACCCCCGACGAGGCCGAGGCCTTCGCCGAGCTGGCGCCCTTCGTACACCCCGGTCTCCCGGCCGCCGGCGTCGACTGGGGCGCGGTCCTCACCCACGGGCACCCGGACGCGCCGCCGCTCCCGGGCCGGCGCCCGGTGCTGCTGTACACCCCCGGCGGCGGCGACTCCCGCACCCTCGGTACGACCCTCGCCGAGGACCTCGCGAGCCACGGCCGGGTCGTGGTCCTCGTCGACCACCCCGGCGACGCCAGCCAGGTGGAGCTGCCGAGCGGTGTGCGCCGGACCGTCCTCATGGGGCCGCCCGACCCCGCGACCTTCCGCACCATGATCGACACCCGGGTCGCCGACCTCCGCCTCGTCCTCGACCGGCTCGGCGACCTGCCCCTCGCCCCCGTCATGGACCTGCGCCGGATCGGTGTGTACGGGCACTCCGCGGGCGGCACCGCCGCGGTCCACGCACTGGCCTCCGACGACCGGATCGCCGCCGGGGTCAACCTGGAGGGGTACCTCGACCTCGACCCGGAGCTCATGGCGGGCCTCGACCGGCCCCTGCTGATGTTCCGCACGGACGGCTTCGAGGAGTCGGCCCGCCTCGAACGCTCCTGGGCCGGCATCCCCGCCCGCCGCGTACTGCTCCCCGACGCCAACCACTGGATCTTCAGCGACTACGCGCACCTCGTCCCGCAGCTCCAGGCCGCCGGGCTCGTCACCGAGGGGGCGCGGGCCGCGCTCGTGGGGGCCGGGGACGCGGGGGCGACGTCCGCCGTCGTACGGCGCGGAGTGCGGTCCTTCTTCGCCCACCACCTCCCGGCCGCCGTGCGCCGGTGACCACGCCCGGGCCGGGGACCGAGGCGCCCTCGACCGGGCCCCGGTGACCACGGGCCGGTGACCGCCGCGCCCCCGGTGACCACCCCCCGGCCCGGGGCCCCCGCGCCCCGGTGACCACCCCCCGGCCCGGGACCCCCGCGCCCCCGGCCGGGCCCCGGCGCCCGTCCCAGTAGATTGGGGCCGTGCTCTCCAGCCTCTCCCGTCCCCGCGCCCTCGCTCTCTGCGCCCTGCCCGTCGCCGCGCTCTTCGCCGTCGTCGGGCTCGCGCCGTTGCCGTACGCGATCGCGCAGCCCGGCACGACCGCCGACGTGCTCGGCAAGGACCAGGGCAAGGAGGTCATCACCATCACCGGCGCCCCGGTCCACCCGACCACGGGGCAGCTGCGGATGACGACGATCCTCGCGACCGGGCCGTCCACGGAGGTGGACCTCGCGGACGTCACCGACGCCTGGTTCCGTACCGACCGGGCCGTCCTGCCGCACGACTCCGTCTACCCCTCGGGGCAGTCCGACGAGGAGATCGAGAAGCACAACCTCGGGCAGATGAAGGAGTCGCAGGACGCCGCCACCCTCGCTGCCCTCGGGTACCTGAAGCTGGACCCGAAGCAGGTGAAGGTGACCCTGAACCTCGCCGACATCGGCGGGCCCAGCGCCGGGCTGCTCTTCTCCCTCGGCATCGTCGACAAGCTCGACGGCGACGGGAACGGCGGCGACCTCACCGGCGGCCGGACCGTCGCCGGTACGGGCACGATCGAGCCGGACGGCACGGTCGGGGCGGTCGGCGGGGTCTCCCTCAAGACGCAGGCCGCCGCCCGCGACGGCGCCACGGTCTTCCTCGTACCGAAGAACGAGTGCTCGGACGCCCTGGCCGAGCAGCCGAAGGGCCTGCGGCTCGTGCCCGTGACCGCGCTCAGCGACGCGGTGGCGTCCCTGCGGGCCCTGGCGCAGGGGCAGGAGTCGAAGGTTCCGTCCTGCTGACGTCCCCGGCGGGCCGGGTCTTCCGATCCGCGTCCATGCCGCGCCAGGCCGGGAAGACCATCGGCGAGAGCGTCGCGAGGAAGTAGGCCGTCCCGATCCCGAGCAGTGTCGCCGTGAGGCCGACCCGCTCGACCAGGAGCCCGGCGGCCAGACCGCCCAGCGGGGTCGTGAGCAGGACGCCGGCCGTGCTCGCGCCCATGACCCGGCTGCGCAGCGCGTCGGGCACCTGCTCGTACAGGACCGTGGTCAGGATCGGGTTGAGGACGCCGGCGCCGAAGCCGGCGGCCACGACCGTCACGAGCAGCGGCGCGGTGGTGTCGGTGAGCGCGGCGACGACGTACGGCGGGGAGCCGCAGAGCAGGAAGCCCACCGTGAACACCGCCCGGCGCGGGAAGCGTTCGCCGACCGCCCCGTAGAGCAGGGCGCCGGCCAGGGCGCAGCCGGCGAAGACCGAGACGAGCAGGCCCTGTGCGGCGGGACCGCCGAGGTCCTCCTTGGCGTGGACCGGCAGCAGCACCGAACTCCAGCTCTGGTTGAGGCCGTTGGTCACCATCACCATGACGGTGATGGCGAGCAGCAGCCGGGCCCGGAACAGGTAGGCGTACCCCTCGCGCAGATCGGCGCGGTAGCGGGCGGCGGAGAGCGGGGGCCCGTCGCGCTGCGGTTCCGCCGCCGGCACCCCGCGCAGGGCCGCCGCGACGAGCAGCGCGGAGGCGGTGAAGGTGGCCGCGTCGAGGTACAGCACGGTGCCGGGGCCCATGAACGCCACGAGCAGTCCGGCGATCGCGGCGCCCGTCATCCGGGCCCCGCGCGCCACCGCGTCGTACAGGCTGGCGGCCCGGGTGAGTGAGGTCCCGGCCCGCCCGGCCAGGTCGGGTACGAGGACGTGCCGGGCCATCTCGCCGGGTGCGTGGAACAGGCCCGTGACGGCCATCAGCGCGCACAGCATCCAGAACCGGAGGGCGCCCGTCTGGTGCAGGAGCGGGATCGCGGCGAGCGCGAGCCCGCAGACCAGGTCGGAGGCGATGCTGACCCGGCGGCGGCCGAGGCGGTCGATGACCGGGCCGCCGGCGATCGCGGCGAGCACGACGGGGACGGCCGCGCAGAAGGCGACGAGCCCGGCCTTGCCGGGGCTTCCCGTGGTCTCCAGCGCGAACCACGGGACGCCGATGAGCGTGAGCGAATTGCCGGTGACGGATATGGCGTTGGCGGCCAGGACGCCGGCGAGCGGTGTACGGCTGTGCTGTGTCGTCTTCACTTGTCGCCCCCCCCGGCGGTGTCATACGGCCAGAGCGGCGGGGCGCCGCGCGGGCGTGGCCAGGCGCAGGCCCCACTCGACGAGCGTCCAGCCGAGTCGGGCGCGGAGGGCGGGGAGTACGGGGGCGCGGGGGGTGGCGGACGGCCGGAGGGCGGCGGCCTCGCGCCGGAGCTCCGCGGCCGTCAGCGCGTGCAGCTGGAGGTGGATGTCGGCATGCATGATGCGGGGTTCCTTCCGTGGGTGCGGGCGATGACGGTGCGGGCGGTGACGGTGCGGGCGGTGACGGTGAGGGCGGTGACCGTGCGGGCGGTGACGGTGCGGCCGGTGACCGTGCGGTCGATCAGTCCTCGTGCTGCGGGAACGCGTGCAGGTGCATCCGTACGGTGCTGGCGCCCGGCGCGTCGGGGTCGGCGGTGTCGCTGTACTCGTTGATCAGCGCGTGGATCTTCTGGTTGAGCTCGCGCAGCCGCTCGGGCGGGAGGCTGAGCCTGAAGTCGCTGAAGTCCGAGGCTCCGGCCCACTCCTCGTCCCAGGTGTGGCGGGTGGCGACCCAGGTCGACAGCTCCTGGGTGTGGATGGTCGCGATCTCGTGCATGACGACGTCGAGGGCGCCCTGGACCTCGGGGTCGGGGTTCTTGTGGAGCGTCTCGTCGAAGCTCGTCCCCTGGTGGGCCGCCTTCCACCACCGCTCACGGCCCTTGCCGCGCGTCGGGTCGTCCACGATGAAGTCGTGGGCGGCGAGCTGGCGCAGGTGGTAGCTGGTGGCGCCGCTGGACTCGCCGAGCCGCTCGGCGAGCTGGGAGGCGGTGGCGGGTCCGTAGCGGCGCAGAGCGCGCAGCAGCTGGATGCGCAGGGGGTGGGCGATGGCCCGGAGGGAGCGCGGGTCGAGCGTGCGGGTGAGGAGCTCGTCGGGCTGGGCGTGGGGCTCCGCCGGGGACTGGTCTTCGGGCTCGGGCATGGTTCGACCCTAGAGTTGCAAAGAAGTACTTGCAAGGGTTTCTTTGCAAGTACTTCTTTGCAGAGCTCTCTTTGTACTCGGCCCGGCCGCTACTCCTGTGCCGCCTGCTCCACCAACGGGATGATCCGCAGCGGTACCGGGTTCTCCATCACGATCGCCGTCGACGCCCGCACGATCCCCTCGAAGGCCACCACCTTGTCGATCACCCGCTGGAGGTCCGCGTTCGAGCGGGCGACCAGGCGGCAGAGCATGTCGCCGTGGCCCGTCGTCGTGTGCAGCTCCAGGACCTCCGGCACCGTCGCCAGATGGCCCCGCACGTCCGCGCCCTGCCCCTGCTTGATCTCCAGCGTCGCGAAGGCCGTCACCGGATAGCCGAGCGCCGCCGGGTCCACCTGCGGCCCGAACCCGCGGATCACCCCGCTCGCCTGGAGCCGGTCGAGGCGCGCCTGCACCGTGCCGCGCGCCACCCCCAGACGCCGGGAGGCCTCCAGGACCCCGATGCGCGGCTCGCGCGCCAGGAGCGCGATCAGCCGGCCGTCCAAATGATCGATCGCCACAGCGGCCTCCCCATGGTCAGGATGTACAAGTCGCACGGCCATACTCGCCGGTCGCTGTGCATATTGACCAGAGGATCAGCCAACTCTTGCGCACCTTGCCGAACGGCGGGACATTGCTGCCATGACTGAGACCATCGATCACACCCCTTCCACCGCGCGTGAGGCCGATCCCTTCCCGGTCAAGGGAATGGACGCGGTCGTCTTCGCCGTCGGCAACGCCAAGCAGGCCGCGCACTACTACTCCACGGCCTTCGGCATGAAGCTGGTCGCCTACTCCGGACCGGAGAACGGCAGCCGCGAGACCGCCAGTTACGTCCTCACCAACGGCGCCGCCCGTTTCGTGTTCACCTCCGTCATCAAGGTCGCGACCGACTGGGGCCGCTTCCTCGCCGAGCACGTCGCCGAGCACGGTGACGGCGTCGTCGACCTGGCGATCGAGGTGCCGGACGCGCGCGCCGCGTACGCCTACGCCGTCGCGCACGGCGCCACCGGCATCACCGAGCCGTACGAGCTGAAGGACGAGAACGGCACCGTCGTCCTCGCCGCCATCGCCACGTACGGCAAGACCCGCCACACCCTCGTCGAGCGCTCCGGCTACGACGGCCCCTACCTGCCGGGCTTCGTCTCCGCCAGCCCGATCGTCGAGCCGCCGGCCAAGCGCACCTTCCAGGCCATCGACCACTGCGTCGGCAACGTCGAGCTCGGCAAGATGAACGACTGGGTCGCCTTCTACAACAAGGTCATGGGCTTCACGAACATGAAGGAGTTCGTGGGCGACGACATCGCGACCGAGTACTCGGCGCTCATGTCGAAGGTCGTCGCGGACGGCACCCTCAAGGTGAAGTTCCCGATCAACGAGCCGGCGATCGCGAAGAAGAAGTCGCAGATCGACGAGTACCTGGAGTTCTACGGCGGGGCCGGCGTCCAGCACATCGCCCTCGCCACCAACGACATCGTCGCGACCGTCCGCTCCATGCGCGCGGCGGGCGTCCAGTTCCTCGACACCCCCGACTCGTACTACGACACGCTCGGCGAGTGGGCCGGCGAGACGCGCGTGCCCGTCGAGACCCTGCGCGAGCTGAAGATCCTCGTCGACCGCGACGAGGACGGCTACCTGCTGCAGATCTTCACCAAGCCGGTCCAGGACCGGCCGACCGTCTTCTTCGAGATGATCGAGCGGCACGGGTCGATGGGCTTCGGCAAGGGCAACTTCAAGGCACTGTTCGAAGCGATCGAGCGCGAACAGGAAAAGCGCGGCAACCTGTAGGACCCCGCCGTTGTGGGCGCGCTTCCGCCCGTTGTGGGCAATCGTTCCGCAAGGGGCGGAACGGGTGGGCACAACGGACGGCGCCCCTTGCCGGGCCTAGGCTCCCGCGCCTGAACCCGCACCCGTGTGCACCGTCGCTCGTGGTGCGGGTCAGGGCGCGGAACGCGGAGGCGCCGCTGGGCGCGCCGTCCCGTGTGCCCACCCGTCCCGCCCCAGCGGGACGATTGCCCACACGGCGTGTGGGCACTGCCCAGCAGAGCGCGGGCGCACGCGGGGCGGGCAGCGCCCAGCAAGGCGCCCACACGGCGGTCGCGCGCCCCGGCCCATACGGGGGTGGGCCGGGGCGCGGGTCAGCGCCGGAGGAGCTTCGCCGGCTTCGCCTCCGGGCGGAGCTCCGGTGGGAGTTCGTCCGGCAAGGACCCCAGCACCCCCAACCCCTCCGCCGCCCTCCCCGCATGCAACGGCGAGAAGGTCGGATGGAGCCGCAGCGCCTCCTCCAGATGCCGCCGCGCCGGGCCCCGCTGGTCCAGGGCCCGTTCGATCTCGCCCCGGTGGTACATGAAGAGCGCGCTCCGGAGCCCCTCCTCCGTGGCGCGTTTCGCAAACCCCAGCGCTTCCTTCGACGCGCCCGACCGGTGCAGCGCCCAGCCCAGCGCGTCCGCCACCCGTACGGAGCGGTGGCCCCGCGCCCACTCCGCGCGCATCCGGGCGACCGCGGCCGCCGGGTCGCCGTGGTCCGCGTCCAGGAGACCGAGCGGCACCTCCGCCCCCGCCCACGAGCCCGCCCGCAGCCGCTCGTACAGCGCCCGCGCCTCCCCGGCCCTGCCCAGCGACTCGTACAGTTCGCCCGCCTCCAGGAGGTACTCCGGCAGCGGCAGCCGGTCCAGGGCCGCCCGCCAGGCGGGCACCGCCTCCTCCGTGCGGCCGAGGGCCGCGAGGGCCCGCGCCCGGCCCGCGAGCGAGGGCCCGTGGTCCCGTACGAGCCGCAGCGCCGCCCCGTACTGCCCGAGGGCCTCCTCCGGCTCGCCCCGCTCCCACGCCAGGTCCCCGAGCCGCGCGAGGCCCGCCGCCTTCTCCGGGGCCGTCTCCGCGAGCGCCACCGCGTCGAGGGCCGCCGCGTCCGCGTCCTCGCGCCAGCCCCGGTCGCGGTAGCTCTGCGCGGCCCTGGCCCGTACCACCGCGCCCGCGTGGAGCCCCTGCAGGCTCTCCATGGCCTTCTGGGCCGCCTTGTACTCCCCGAGCCCGTTGTACGCGTCGATCAGGACCGGATACACGGGCCAGCGGCGCGGATCGGCCTTCCGTACCCGCTCGCCCCACTCCTTCGCCGTCCTCCAGTCGCCCCGCGCCCCCGCGAGCGCCCCGAGCCCGAGCTGCGCCTCCAGATTGCCGCGCGCGGCGGGCCGTTCGTCGAGCGAGCGCCGCAGCGCCCGCTCGGCCCGCGGATAGTCCCGTACGTCTCCGAGCCGGCCGCCCCGCTCCGTGTACGCCGCGCCCAGCTCCGCCCAGGACGCCTCGTCGTCCGGATGGTCCCGCAGCCACTCCTCCCGGTCGGCGATCAAGGCGGCCAGGTCCGGCAGCGAGGCCTGCGCGCCCGCGTGGGCGGCGATCGCCGCCCGCTCCGCCGGTCCGGGCGGCCCGGACGGGCCCTGCCCAAGGAACTCCGGGACGTACAGCAGGGCCGTCGCCGCGAGCACCGCGCCCACCCCGGCCGCCAGGACCGTCCTCGACACGTTCTCGGTCTTCATGGCGCTCACTGTGCGCCCGTGTCCGCCTGTAGGAAGAGCACACGAAGCGCCCGCTCCGGCGGGTTCACACCGATGGACGCGGGTGCCAGGCTGGACGCATGGACGATCTTCAGCGGAACGACCTCATGGCGCGGCTGCGCGCCGGGCTCCCCGACGACACGCTCCTGACCGACCCGGACGTCACCGCCTCCTACGCGCGCGACATGGCGAGTTTCTGCGCGGCCGGCACCCCCGCGGCCGTCGTGCTCCCGCGGACGGTCGAGCAGGTCCAGTACGTCATGCGGACCGCGACCGAACTCCGCGTCCCCGTCGTCCCGCAGGGCGCCCGCACGGGCCTGTCGGGCGGCGCCAACGCCTCCGACGGGTGCATCGTGCTCTCCCTCGTGAAGATGGACCGCATCCTGGAGATCAACCCGGTCGACCGGATCGCCGTCGTCGAACCGGGCGTCGTCAACGCCGTGCTGTCCCGCGCCGTCGCCGAACACGGCCTGTACTACCCGCCGGACCCGTCCAGCTGGGAGAGCTGCACCATCGGCGGGAACATCGGCACCGCCTCCGGCGGCCTGTGCTGCGTCAAGTACGGGGTCACCGCCGAGTATGTGCTCGGTCTCGACGTCGTCCTCGCCGACGGGCGGCTCCTGCGCACCGGCCGGCGCACGGCGAAGGGCGTCGCCGGATACGACCTGACCCGGCTCTTCGTCGGCTCCGAGGGCAGCCTCGGCATCGTCGTCGGGGCCGTCCTCGCGCTCAAGCCGCAGCCCCCGGCGCAGCTCGCGCTCGCCGCCGAGTTCCCGTCCGCGGCCGCCGCCTGCGAGGCGGTCTGCGCGATCATGGAGCGCGGCCACACCCCTTCGCTGCTCGAACTCATGGACCGCACCACCGTCCAGGCGGTCAACAAGCTGGCGCGCATGGGTCTGCCCGACACCACCGAGGCGCTGCTGCTGTGCGCCTTCGACACCCCGGACCCGGCCGCCGACCTGGCAGCCGTCGGGGAGCTGTGCACGGCGGCGGGCGCCACCGAGGTCGTCCCGGCCGCCGACACCGCCGAGTCCGAACTCCTCCTCCAGGCGCGCCGGCTCTCCCTCACCGCCCTGGAGACGATCAAGTCCGCGACGATGATCGACGACGTGTGCGTGCCGCGGACCCGGCTCGCCGAGATGCTCGACGGCACGGCGGTGATCGCGGAGAAGTACCACCTGACCATCGGCGTCTGCGCGCACGCCGGCGACGGCAACACCCATCCCGTCGTCTGCTTCGACCACACCGACGAGGACGAGTCGGGGCGGGCGCGGGAGTCCTTCGACGAGATCATGGCGCTGGGCCTCGCACTCGGCGGCACGATCACCGGCGAGCACGGTGTGGGCGTCCTCAAGAAGGAGTGGCTGGCACGGGAGCTGGGACCGGTCGGTCTCGAACTCCAGCGCGGGATCAAGGCCACCTTCGATCCGCTGGGGCTGCTCAACCCCGGAAAGCTCTTCTGAGCCCGCGTCCAGGGGCACGGGGGTCACAGCTCGCCGTCCTGGGACTCGTCCGACGGCCACGGGTCGCGCAGCCACAGGTCGTCCCCGACCACCGTGGTCGCCAGGAGCTCCGCGAGCCCGTCGTCGATGCCGAGCCGCTCGGACTCGGTGCCCGGCGGCACCGCGCGCAGGGTCCGCTCCAGCCACGCGGACACCTGCGCCGACGGGGCTTCGAGCAGCGCGTCGCCGTCCGGCGAGGAGAGCGCCATCAGGATGACGCTGCGGCCCTCGACCTTCGTCGGCCAGATGCGGACGTCGCCGTGGCCGCAGGCCCGGAAGACGCCCTCGACGAGCAGTTCGCGCGCGAAGGTCCAGTTGACCGGGTGGTCGGTGCCGACGTGGAAGGTGATGTGGACGGCGTACGGGTCGTCGGTCCGGTAGGCGAGCCGGGCGGGGACCGGGACGGAGCGCTCGGGGGAGAGCACCAGCTTCAGTTCCAGCTCGCGCTCGACGGTGTTGTTGTCGGTGTTCTGCATGGTCCTGCTCCTTCTCGCCGGCGGCCCCTGGCGGGCCTTCACCTGGAGAGAGCGGGGTGGTTGCGGTTCATTACGCGACTTCGAGAACTTTTTTCGGGAAGTTTTTCCGGCCGGTTTCCGGGGAGGTGTTCAGAGCGGTCCGGGGGACGGGATGCACCGGCCCGAACATCACCGGGAGTGATCGATTCCGGTACGTGTCCCCCCGAAGGCGGGCTTTCTCGCGGGCTCCTTGTCCCCTCGGGGACGTTCTTCGTTACTGTCCTCCTTGGGCGCGGCACGCCCGGCGCGCGGCCGTGCGGATCAAAGGCGTTGTGACTGAACGGAGTCGGGGCAGTGGCTACTCCTCCTGGAGGCGGCGGAGAGGTACCGCAGGCGGGGTACTACCCGGACCCGTCCATTCCCGGGTACATCCGGTACTGGAACGGGGGCGCGTGGGTGCCCGGCACGAGCCGGCCCGCCCCGGCGGACGGCGAGGTTCCGGCCGGCCCGCCCGCCTCGGCGATCCCGGCGGGCCCGATCCTCGCCGCCAGCCCGGCCCCCGCCCCGGCCCCGGTGCCCGCACCGGCGCCCGCGCAGCCCGCCGAACAGACACCGGCACCGGCGCAGCCCGCCGCGCCCGTGCAGTCCGCCGCGCCCGTGCAGGCGGCCCCGCACGTGCCCGCCCAGGCGCAGGCCCCCGCACCGACACCCGCGCCCGCCCCCGTACCCACGGTGGAGGAGACCGGGCCCATGTTCCTCGACGAGGAGCCGCTCGCACCGGAGCCCGCTTCGGCCTGGCAGGCCGACTCCTCCCGGCAGACCGGCTTCGGCGGCGACCTCGACCAGAAGGTCTCCTGGGGCACGCCCCGGACGCCGGATCCGCGCACCCCGGCCGACTGGCCGGTCGCGGGCGGGAGCGAGCCGGAGGAGAAGCGGACCCCGGCCCCGGTCCCCGTCGCGGACCCCCGGGCCACCGGGGGAGCGGCACGCCTCGGAGGCATGCCCGTCACCCCGATCCCGACGCCCTCCCCGACGCCCCAGCCCAACCCCCAGCCCCGCCAGTCCGCGGCCCCCGCCGCAGCGGCCCCGGCACCGGCCCCGGCACCCGCCCCCGTGGCCGTCCAGCCCTCCGCCCCGGCCCCCGCCCCCACGCCCACCCCCGTACAGCCCCAGCCCTCCTGGGCCCAGCAGCCCCAGCCCGTACCTCAGCCCCAGGCCCAGCCCCAGGAGCCGCAGACGCCCGTCGTCCCCTGGAAGCCGCCCGTCGAGGACGTGTTCCAGGCGGCCGCCCGCGAGCAGGCCGCCGCGCGTCCGGCCGGGCTCGGCCGGCGTCTGCTCGCCCGGCTGATCGACAGCGTCGTCCTGGGCGCGCTGGTCGGCGCGGCCTCCGTGCCGTTCGTGACCGCCGCCGTCGACCACATCGAGGAGAAGATCGAGGCGGCCAGGCAGTCCGGCACCACGGTCCAGGTCTGGCTGCTCGACGGGACGACCTCCGTCCAGTTCGGCATCGCGCTCGCCTCGCTGTTCGTCATCGGCGTCCTGTACGAGGCGCTGCCCACCGCCAAGTGGGGCCGCACGCTGGGCAAGAAGCTGTGCGGGCTCGAGGTGCGGGACATCGAGGGGCACCAGCCGCCGACCTTCGGGAAGGCGCTCCGCCGCTGGCTCGTCTACAGCGTCCTGGGGCTGCTGGCCGTCGGTGTCCTCAATGTCCTGTGGTGTCTCTTCGACCGTCCGTGGCGTCAGTGCTGGCACGACAAGGCGGCCGGCACGTTCGTCGCGCGCTGAGGGAGCGCTGAGGGAGGGCCGGGGAAGCGCCGTCCCCCGAACGGGCGGTGATTCCTTGCGGGGCCGTCACGGCCGGGATGCACTGCCCCCATGAGCACCGACCAGCCGCCGCCCGGCCAGCCGCCCGAGGACGACCCGTTCAGCAAGAGGCCCCCGGAGCCGCCGCCGGGAGGGCCGCCGCCGGGTCCGCCGCCGGGAGGCCCGCCCCCGGGTGGGCCCCCGCCGGGGAGCCCGTACGGCTCCCCGTACGGGTCTCCGTACGACAACCCGCCCCCGTCCCCTCCTCCGTACGGTGGCTACGGCGGCGGTTACGGAGGGACCGATCCGCTCTCCGGGATGCCGCCGCTCGCCGAGACCGGACGCCGGATCCTCGCGCGGCTCATCGACTGGTTGATCATCGCGGTGCCGCTCGCGATCATCGGCATCCCGTTCGACATCTACGACCGGGCGACCAAGAACGGCGACGGCTTCGACAACACCGTCAACAGCCTCAACGGCGGCAGCCAGCTGGTCTTCCAGCTGATCACGATCGTCGCGTACGTCGCGTACGACACCGTGATGACGGCCAAGAACGGCCAGACCCTCGGCAAGAAGCTGATGAAGCTGCGGGTCGCGATGCTCAACGACGGGACGACGCCCCCGATGAGCCAGTCGCTGCTGCGCGCCGTCGTGCTCTGGCTGCCCGCGCTGATCTGCTGCGCCTGCCTGTGGCCGCTGCTGATCCTGATCCTGATCATGGTCGACAAGCCGTACAAGCAGGGCCTGCACGACAAGGCGGCGAAGACAGTGGTGGTGACCGTCCCTCAGTGAGACGTCCTCGGTGAGGTGTCCTCAGTGAGACGTCCTCAGTAATACGGACGAAGCGTCACGAAGAGATCCGGGTATCGGCCCCCGCGCCCACGCGCTGGGCCGGCACCCGGATCTCTTCGTTCACCGGGGTATTGACGGGCCGCTCGCGCACCGGCATCGTCACCGCCACCAGGGCGCCGAGCAGCAGGCCGGCGGTGCAGATCACCGCGATGCCCAGGGTCGTCGTCGTACCGGAGAGCAACAGCAGGGCGACGGTCGCGAGGACGACGGTGGCCGAACCGTAGGTGAGCTGTGCGGCGTTCGGACGCTGCATGACGGGTACCGCCCCTCGAGACGTCGGTTCGACTCTACGACGGTGGATGCCCGGGGGGTGTGACAGGTAAGCGTGACCTAACCCACGCTGCCGTTGCACAGGGGGCGCACGGGGGCACGAAAGCGTCAATCTTCCTTCACTGCGCGCCCACCAGGTGTTCGATAATCGGAAATCGGGTCCTGCATAGTGCAGTTGACCCGTGCAAGTCAAGATCTGTCTTTTCTGGCCCCACTCCGGTCGAATGTCGTCACTTGTGACGCGCGACCCCCGCCGGACGGACACCCCACCTTCGGTCCGAGGGCGTGGGCGCCGGGGAGGACAACATCAAGTGACCAACAGACGACGGGCGATCAGAGCGTCCGCAGTCGTCGTGGCGCTCGCGGCCACCGCTGCCACCGCCTCGACCTTCACCACCGCCTGGGCCGACAACAACGGCAACGTGACGCCGGCCGCGGGCATCCAGACCGTCGACAAGACGACGGTCGACCACGACCTCGAGGGTCCCTACAGCGACCAGCAGGAGCAGCAGCGCAAGGCTGCCCTGGAGGCGGTCCTGAGCGGCGACGCCAAGGTCGAGAACCGCGGGGGCTCGCAGGTCGTCAAGCTCGGCGCCAAGAAGTACGTCGAGCTCGGCCGTGAGAAGACCGACAAGATCTTCACCATCCTCGTCGAGTTCGGCGACCAGGTGGACAACACCACCCTGGTCGACCGCAAGGACGACGACACGCCGGAGCTGAAGCCGAAGTACGGCGGCACGCCCGGCCCGCTGCACAACGCGATAGCCCAGCCGGACCGTGCGACCGACAACTCCACGGCCTGGCAGGCGGACTACAACCAGCAGCACTTCCAGGACCTGTACTTCGGTACCGGCAAGGACGCCCAGGGCAAGCCCAAGCAGTCCCTGAAGACCTACTACGAGCGGACCTCGTCCGGCCGTTACTCGGTCGACGGCACCGTCTCCGACTGGGTCAAGGTCCCGTACAACGAGGCCCGCTACGGCTCGAACTACTGCGGCCAGACCAACTGCGCCAACGTCTGGGACACCGTCCGCGACGGCCTCGTCGCCTGGGTCGCCGACCAGAAGGCCAAGGGCCAGACCGACGCCCAGATCAAGGCCCAGCTGGCCACGTACGACCAGTGGGACCGTTACGACTTCGACGGCGACGGCAACTTCAACGAGTCCGACGGCTACATCGACCACTTCCAGCTCGTGCACGCGGGCGAGGACGAGTCGGCCGGCGGCGGCGCCGAGGGCAAGAACGCCCTGTGGGCCCACCGCTGGTACGCCTACGGCACCAACGCGGGCAAGACCGGACCGGCGAACAACAAGGCCGGCGGCACCCCGATCGGTGACACCGGCATCTGGGTCGGCGACTACACGATGCAGCCGGAGAACGGCGGCCTCGGCGTCTTCGCGCACGAGTACGGCCACGACCTCGGCCTGCCGGACCACTACGACACCGCGGGCGGCGAGAACTCCACCGGGTTCTGGACCCTCATGTCCTCGGGTTCCTGGCTCGGTCAGGGCAAGGACGCCATCGGCGACCTGCCCGGCGACATGACCGCCTGGGACAAGCTCCAGCTCGGCTGGCTGAACTACGCCAAGGTCGGCGACTGGCAGCGCTCCACCAAGACCACCCACACGCTGGGCGTCTCGGAGTACAACACCAAGAACCCGCAGGCGCTCGTCGTCGAGCTGCCGAAGAAGGGCGTCACCACCGACATCGTCGCTCCCGCCGAGGGCGCGTCGCAGTGGTGGAGCAACATGGGTGACGACCTCAAGAACACCCTGACCCGCTCCGTCGACCTCACGGGCAAGACGTCCGCCTCCCTGGAGCTCCAGGGCTGGTACGACATCGAGGCCGAGTACGACTACCTCTACGCCGAGGTGTCGACGGACGGCGGCGCCAACTGGACGGCCCTGGACGGCACCGCCGACGGCGTGGCCCTCCCGCGCGACGCGGCCGGCGCCCCCGGTCTGACCGGTGCCTCCGACACGCACAAGAAGCTCGTCTACAACCTGGGCGCCTACGCGGGCAAGAAGGTCGACCTCCGCTTCCGCTACCAGACGGACGGCGGCGCGGGCGGCAAGGGCTTCACGGCCGACGCCATCAACGTGGTCGCCGACGGCGCCTCCGTCTTCGCGGACGGTGCCGAGAACGGCGACAACGGCTGGGTCGCCAAGGGCTTCTCGCGCGTCGGCAAGGGCTTCACGAAGGAGTACGAGCAGTACTACATCGCGGAGAACCGCCAGTACGTCTCGTACGACGCCACCCTCAAGGTCGGCCCGTACAACTTCGGTTTCACGGGTGACAAGGCCGGCTGGGTCGAGCACTACCCGTACCAGAACGGTCTGCTCATCTGGAAGTGGGACCTGTCCCAGAAGGACAACAACACCTCCCAGCACCCGGGCGCCGGTCTGGTCCTCCCGATCGACTCGCACCCGACCCCGCTGAAGTGGTCCAACGGTGAGCTGATGCGCAACCGCGTCCAGTCGTACGACTCGCCGTTCAGCCTCTCCCGCACGGACGGCTTCCAGCTGCACAACAAGGGCATCGCCACCTGGGTCCCGTCCCAGGCCGGCAACCCGACCTTCGACGACCGCAAGGGCGTCTACTGGTTCGCCGAGACCCCGCGCGCCGGTGTCCAGGTAACTGACACCAACACCAAGATCCAGGTCGTCAAGGAGCCCCTGAACGGCCAGACGATCACGGTCCAGGTCGGTCCCTCGACCAAGTAAATAGCAAAACCGCAGGTCAAACCATGATCGGCCGTCGCCCTCTAGCGGGCGGCGGCCGATCGTGTTTAGGTGCGTCTGACGCAGTTCTTATTGACATCTGATCCACGGGGGAGTGGTTCCGCATGCCCAACGGAGGGTTCTGCAAGCTGCCGGGAGGCAGTGTGGTGGTCGCCATAGGGCTGCCGAGCCCGGCCGGCGACGGCGCCACCGTCCGCTTCCTGGTCCACGCCGCCAACCGTGCCCGCGCCCTGACCCGGCTGCGGAACCTCGGCCTGCGGGCGGTCTACCTCCGCGGCAACAGCGAGCCGCCCACCCCGGACGAGGTCACCGCGGTCCTGCACCACCCGGAGGGCCTGCTGTGGAGATCCACACCGGGTGCCGCCCAGGAGCTCTGGCACCCGGTCCGCTCCCTCCCGAAGGAGCCGGCGGCCTGAGGCCCGTCCGGCGGAGGGCTACGCCACCACCGGCTTGCCCGTCAGTTCCACGCCCGCCGTCCGGAGCTCCTCCAGGGCCCGGTCCGTGGTCTCCTTGGCCACGCCGGCCGTCAGGTCGAGCAGGACGTGGGTCCGGAAGCCCTCCCGGGCCGCGTCCAGGGCCGTGGCCCGGACGCAGTGGTCGGTGGCGATGCCGACCACGTCGACCTCGGTGACGCTCCGCTCGCGCAGCCAGTCCGCGAGCGTCAGACCGTTCTCGTCGAAGCCCTCGAAGCCGCTGTACGCCGCGGAGTACGCGCCCTTGTCGAAGACGGCGTCGATCGCCCCGCTGGCGACGGCGGGCGCGAAGTTCGGGTGGAAGCCGACGCCCTCCGTCCCGGCCACGCAGTGCACCGGCCAGGAGGCCACGTAGTCCGGCTGCTCCCCGGCCGGGGCGAAGTGCTCGCCCGGGTCGACGTGGTGGTCGCGGGTGGCGACGACGTGCCGGTAGGAGGTGCCCGCCGTCTGGCCGACCAGGTCGGTGATGGCGGCCGCGACGTCCGCGCCGCCGGCCACCGCGAGGCTGCCGCCCTCGCAGAAGTCGTTCTGAACGTCCACAACGATCAATGCGCGGTGCATGGCGGGTGTCCTTAGCGCGTCGGAAGGGAGAGGTCCGAGCCTAGAGACTTCCCCCTCCCGGCGGGAGGGGGCGGTCCCGAGGACTCCTGCGGGGACTGCTAGGCGTACTCCGTCGGCAGGACCGGCTCGCCCCGCGACAGCTGGATCGCCGACATCGGCAGCCCGGCACGGGCCGCGATGTGCCGCGCCCTCGCGGCTTCCAGGGGCTCCCTGGCCACCACGTCGCCGCTCTTGACCAGCTCGACGAGCAGCTGGTGGTCGGCGAGCTCCGGCGGGACCGGGCCGGTGCCCACGACCTCCGCCTCGGCGACCCCGTCCGCGTCGGGCCTGCGGGCCGCCCACTTGCGGCCGCCGACCGAGGCCTTGCCGCCCAGCGACTTCTTGGCGACCGGCACCAGGGGCGCCTTCGGATCGGCCGAGGCGGCGCGGGCGACCAGCTTGTAGACCATGGAGCAGGTCGGGTGGCCGCTGCCGGTCACCAGCTGCGTGCCGACCCCGTACGCGTCGACCGGGGCCGCCGCGAGCGAGGCGATGGCGTACTCGTCGAGGTCCGAGGTCACGACGATCTTCGTGTCCCGGGCGCCCAGCTCGTCGAGCTGCGCCCGCACCCGGTGGGCGACGAGCAGCAGGTCGCCGGAGTCGATCCGTACGGCCCCGAGCTCGGGCCCGGCGACCTCGACGGCGGTCCGGACGGCCTCGGCGACGTCGTACGTGTCGACGAGCAGGGTCGTGCCGCGCCCGAGGGTCTCCACCTGGGCCCGGAAGGCGTCCCGCTCGCTGTCGTGGAGCAGGGTGAAGGCGTGGGCGGAGGTGCCGACGGTCGGGATGCCGTAGCGGAAGCCGGCCGCGAGGTCGGAGGTGGCCTCGAAGCCGCCGACGTAGGCGGCGCGGGAGGCGGCGACGGCCGCGAGCTCGTGGGTGCGGCGGGCGCCCATCTCGATGAGGCGGCGCCCGCCGGCCGCGGCCGACATGCGGGAGGCGGCGGCGGCGATGGCGGAGTCGTGGTTGAGGATCGAGAGGATCACGGTCTCCAGGAGCACGCACTCCGCGAAGGAGCCCTCGACGCGCAGCACGGGGGAGCCGGGGAAGTACACCTCGCCCTCGGGGTAGCCCCAGATGTCGCCGGAGAAGCGGTAGCGGGCCAGCCACTCCAGGGTCGGCTCGTCGACGATGGAGCGTTCCCGCAGGAAGCCCAGGACGGCGGGGTCGAAGCGGAAGTTCTCGACGGCGTCGAGGACCCGGCCGACGCCCGCGAGGACGCCGTAGCGCCGCCCCTCGGGCAGCCGCCGGGTGAAGACCTCGAAGACGGAGCGCCGGTCGGCGGTGCCGGCCCGCAGGGCCGCCTGGAGCATGGTCAGCTCGTACTGATCGGTGAAGAGCGCGGTCGACGGCACGTCCACCGGCAGCCCAAGGTCCGCAGCGTTCATGTCAGCGATGCTAGCGCAGAAATCGTCAGAGTGACGAATAGTGGGTCCGAACAGCGGGTCCTTTCGCGTGCCCCGTTTGCGCGACGGCCCCCCAGGGGTGACAACATGGTGTGAGTGAGCGTCGCGCCTATTGAGATCGAACGTACGGAATCGGCCGAGGAGGTCTCCGCGGTCGTCGAACCCGACGTGCCCTGGGTGACCCTCGTGCACAACGATCCGGTCAACCTGATGAGCTACGTGGAGTACGTCTTCCAGTCGTACTTCGGATACTCCAAGGACAAGGCGCACAAGCTGATGCTCGACGTGCACAACAAGGGCCGCGCGGTGGTCTCCAGCGGCACCCGCGAGGAGATGGAACGGGACGTGCAGGCGATGCACGGCTACGGCCTCTGGGCGACCCTCTCCCAGGACCGCTTCTGATGGCCGGCCACTTCGAGACCCTCCCCGGCGGCGGCGCGGCCGTCGCGCTCGACGACGTCGAGATCTCCATCCTCCGCTCCCTCACCGTCCAGCTCATGGAGCTGATCGGCCCGGGCGACGAGCCCGCCGCGGACGCGGACCCGCTGGCCGCGCTCTTCGCCGAGGGGCCGAGCGAGCCCCCGTCCGACCCCGCCCTCCGGCGCCTCTTCCCCGACGCGTACGGGGACGACAGCGAGGAGCTGCGGGCGGCCGCCTCCGACTTCCGCCGCTACACCGAGAACGACCTGCGCGCCCGCAAGCGCGAGGACGCCCTCGTGGTCGTCCGCGCCCTCGACTCGCTGTCCGCCGAGGCGGCGGGGGAGGGCGGCGCGGTCCTCAAGCTCACCCCGGAGGAGTCCCGGGCCTGGCTCGGCGCGCTCAACGACCTCCGGCTCACCATCGGGACCCGTCTGGAGATCACGGACGACGAGGAGAGCGAGCAGCTGTACCGGCTGCCGGACTCCGATCCGCGCAAGCCGATGGTGATGGCGTACCTCTGGCTGGGGGCGCTGCAGGAGTCCCTCGTCGCGACCCTGATGGACTGACCGGCCGGCCGTTCACGCCCTGTTCGCTCAGCGGACGCTCAAATCCGGATAACGAATGCGTTATCAGAGCGTCCGCTCGGCCATCTTGCACACCCTTTGTCCGTATTTTTTTGTGGCGCGCGCCACATCCAACTCCGTCGATCACCCCTCACCCCGTGATAAATCTTCACGACCACTCGGGCACGCCACCCCTGTTCCCGAGGGCGCTTGGGCCGGCTGACCGCCGGTAGCACTCCATCCACATCCGGGGGGATCAGGATCTGATCCGCGGCAGACGCACTCGCAGTCGCGCGGATCAGCATGGAGAAAGGCGCACCACCATGACCTCAGTGCAGGTCGACAAGCAGCACGACGGCAATGAGGCCGCGGACTCCGCCTCCGGCGAGGGTTACCACCGGGCACTCGGCGCCCGGCAGATCCAGATGATCGCGATCGGCGGTGCCATCGGCACCGGACTCTTCCTCGGCGCGGGCAAGGGCATCTCCATCGCGGGACCGAGCCTGATCCTCGCGTACGCGGTCGCGGGCCTCGTCATCTTCTTCATCATGCGGGCGCTCGGCGAGCTCCTCATGTACCGCCCGGTGTCGGGCTCCTTCTCGGAGTACGCCCGCGAGTTCATCGGCCCCTTCGCGGGCTTCGCGACCGGCTGGACGTACTGGCTCTTCTGGGTCGTCACCGGCATCACCGAAGTCACCGCCGCGGCCACCTACATGACGTACTGGTGGGACATCCCGCAGTGGCTGTCCGCCCTCGTCTTCACCGTGATCCTCTACGGCGCCAACCTGATCTCCGTGAAGCTCTTCGGTGAGCTGGAGTTCTGGTTCTCCATGGTCAAGGTCACCGCGATCATCGGCATGATCCTGATCTGCGCCGGCATCCTCACCCTCGGCTTCTCCGACGCCGGCGCCACCGCCTCCGTCACCCACCTGTGGGACCTCGGCGGCTTCTTCGGCGGCGATGACGGCATCTTCTCCACCCTGATGACCCTCCAGATGGTCATGTTCGCCTTCCTCGCGGTCGAGCTCGTCGGCGTGACGGCGGGCGAGTCCAAGGACCCGAAGACGGTCCTGCCGAAGGCCATCAACACCGTGCCGTGGCGCATCGCCGTCTTCTACGTCGGCGCGCTGATCATGATCCTCTCGGTCGTCCCGTGGACCGCCTTCAAGCCGGGCGTCAGCCCGTTCGTCGAGGCGTTCGAGCGGATGGGCCTCGGCGTCGGCGCCGCCATCGTCAACTTCGTCGTCCTGACGGCCGCCCTGTCCTCCTGCAACTCGGGCATGTACTCCACCGGCCGCATGCTGCGCGACCTCGCGCTCAACGGCCAGGGCCCGAAGGTCTTCACCAAGCTGACCAAGTCCGGCACCCCGCTGGTCGGCACCACGGTCTCGGCCGCGCTCATGCTGGTCGGCGTCGGGATCAACTACCAGTGGCCCGGCGAGGCGTTCAACTACGTCGTCTCCTTCGCCACCATCTCCGGCATGTGGGCCTGGATCGTCATCCTGATCTGCCAGATCCGCTACCGCCTCAAGGCCGACCGCGGCGAGCTGCCGCAGTCCTCCTTCAAGGCCCCGGGCGGCATCTGGTTCAGCATCTTCTCGCTCGCCTTCATCGGCATGGTGATCGTGACGATGGGCATGGACAAGGACAACCGCGTCGCCCTGTACGGCGCGCCGGTCTGGGGCCTGATCCTCGCGGTCTCCTACCTGGTCCTCAAGGCCCGCAACCCGCAGGGCGCGGCCTTCGCCAAGCGCTCCTGACCCTCCTGACCTGCTCGGTCTCAGCATTCGGGCCGTTCCGTACCATCCATCGGTACGGGGCGGCCCGTCTGCTTATCCTGTCGGCATGCTGACCATCACCCGGGCCCTGTACGACCAGATCGTGGCGCACTCCCGCGCGGACCACCCCGACGAGGCCTGCGGCGTCGTCGCCGGCCCGGTCGGCAGCGGACGCCCCGAGCGGTTCATCCCGATGCTGAACGCCGCCCGCTCGCCCACCTTCTACGAGTTCGACTCCTCGGACCTGCTCAAGCTCTACCGCGACATGGACGACCGGGACGAGGAGCCCGTCATCGTCTACCACTCGCACACCGCGACCGAGGCGTACCCGTCCCGCACGGACATCTCGTACGCCAACGAGCCGCAGGCCCACTACGTCCTCGTCTCCACCGCCGACACCGACGAGGCCGGCCCCTTCCAGTTCCGCTCGTTCTCGATCGTCGAGGGCGTGGTGACGGAGGAAGAGGTCAAGGTCGTCGAGGCGTACGAGTGAAGTGCTCTCCCGGCTGAAGCCGGGAGATTCCCGCTTACCTCGCGGTAGCGGGCTTGACGCGCCTGGCGCGCCTGACGACTGCCCTCCCGGCAGCCGGGACGAGCACGAGGCCCATCCGGTACAGGTGCAAGACGTTCCCTGGCCCCGTTGTGGTCGGCATGGCCCGACCAGCCGCAGTCCGGGTTCTTGCACACGAACACGGCCTGGGACTCCCTGCTGCCGGGCGTCGTGAAACCGCACGACGAGCAGCGCCGGGAGGTGCCAGGGGCGGGGACTCTGACCAGGGTGCCGCCGTGCCGGGCGGTCTTGTACGCGAGCAGGGTGACCGTCAGTAGGCCGTCGTCCGGAAGCGCGCCAGGTACGCGGAGGGCGTCACCCCGAAATGCCGGGCGAACGCCCTCCGCAGGCTCTCGTCACTGCCGAGCCCGCTCCGCGCCGCCGCCCCCGTCACGCTCGCCCCGCCCTCCAGCAGGATCCGCGCCGCCTCCACCCGTACCCGCTCCACGTACCCCGCCGGCGTCGCCCCGACCTGCTCCCGGAACAGCCGCGCCAGATGCCGGGCGCTCATCCCCGCCCGCCGCGC